>JBDSXU010000376.1:0-8040 GCA_039926005.1 Marmoricola sp. | reverse complement strand
ACCATCTGCCCGGACTGCCGCGGCGCGCTCGACCCGGGCGCCACCTGCACGGTGTGCGGCCTCCAGGTCAAGGGACCGCTCGCGCTCCAGCTCTGGAACGTCATGGTCTCTGCCGACCGGTTGGTCGAGCAGCTTCGCCGAGCACCGATCACGGTGCCGACGGCGCCGGTCGCCGAGCCGGGCCTGCTTCCCAGCTATCCGGCGCCCGCGGCCCGGCCGGCGAAGCAACGCCGGCTCCCGGCCTCCTCGGTCCAGGTGGTCCTGCTCTCTCTTGGCGGACTCTGCCTCCTGGTCGCGGCCGTCGTGTTCGTCGCCGTCGCGTGGAGCCTGCTGGGCCTCACCGGTCGCACGCTGGTGCTGCTGGGCTTCACAGGTGTCCTCGCCACGGTCGCGGTCATCCTGACCCACAAGGGCCTGCGCGGTGCGGCCGAGACGTTCTGGCTCGTCGTGGCGGGCATGCTCGCCATCGACCTCCTCGGCGCGCAGTCGGCCGGCCTCGCTGGCCTGGACTCCCTGGGCTGGCGCGGCACCGGCGCACTCGTCGGTGGCGCCCTGCTCGCCCTGGGAACCGGCATCGGCCTGTGGGCCAGGAGTCAACCCGTCAGCCGGCTGTTCGGCGCAGAGGCGGTGGTTGCGATCGGCGGCGTGACGCTGTGCTCGACCAACGTCTGGTTCGCCGCCAACCCGGCGATCGCTTGCACGACCGCGATCCCGCTGCTCGCCGCCTACTCGCTGTCCCTGCGTCGGCCGGTGCCGCTGGCGGCGTACGGCATGGGCGGGTTGGCGGCCGCGTCCTGGCTGGCGCTGCTCGGGGTCGGTTGGGACCGCGCACTGGAGACGGCCGCGCCCGCGGCGTGGTGGGCCGACCTACGTGGATGGCCGCTCATCGCGGCGGCTGTGATCGGTGCGGCCGCCGTGTACCTCCCCCGCATGCGCGACGAAGTCCGCCCGGTCCTCGCCGGCTTCTCCCTCGTGCCGGTGGTGCTGCTGGCCAACGGACCGCAGACCGACGCGATGCCGACGCGCGATCTGATGGTCGCGTGCGCCACGCTCGTGGGCCTCGGACTGGTCACCGCCTTCGCCCAGAGGGTGTGGGCGCTGGGATCCGTGGCGCTGACCGCCCTCGGGATCTCCTTCATGGGGCTGTGGCTGACGTTCGGTCCCTGGAACGTGCTGTCCACAATGGACATCGACGGACGCAGCGACCTCGGCACGGCCATGATCGCCCAGGACGACAACGCTGCCGCTTGGACCTCTGTCATCGCCGCACTGGCCCTCGTGGTGGCCGCGGCGTGCCTGCCACGACGGCTTCCGGCGTCCCGGCGCAGGGACGCCGCCCAGGTCGTCGGCACCCTCGCTCCGGCCGTCTTCGCGCTCGGCGGTCTGGTCTGTGTGCTCGAGCTGGAACCGCCGCTGTGGGCCGCGGTGCTCGCCGCAGCACTCGCGACCACGATCGCCGGTGGCGCCACCTGGTGGTCGCGCGACCACATCCTCGCCGCGTCCGTCGGCAGCACCGCCACGGCTTACCTCGCGATCGTGACCGAGTACGCCGCCCTGGGCGCGGATCTGCTGGCGGCCCTGACCGCGACGCTGCTCTTCGCAGTGCTGGGCCTCGCCGCCGCGCTGCGGGACCGGGTCGGGGCCCAGCCCTCGGCCGCGATGGCCGCTGGTCTCTCGGCACTCGTCGGGGGGTGGGCGCTGATCTCGTGGGCCCAGGTCGTGGACGCCGCCGTGGCCGACCAGGCCCTCGCGCTGGCGGTGTACGCCGGGCTGGTCGGTGTCCTCGCGTCTCCACTGGCTCGTCGTACCGCCACCCGGCTCACGCTCGAAGCGGCCGCGTCCGGTGTAGCGATGGTGGCCGTCCTCGCCACCGGGGACGACCGCACCACCGCGATGGCGCTGACAATCGTCGGCACCGCCATCTGCGTCATGGCGGTCACCACCAGGGACCGCGCGCTGCTCGGCTGGGCAGGGGCGGTCGTGCTCGGCTTTGCCACGATCATCCGGGTCGTGGCCGAGGTGGACGCACCGGAGCTCTACACGCTTCCCGCGGCTGCCCTGCTCGTGGGCTTCGGAGCGTGGAGGCTGCGCAACGACCCCGGGTCCAACAGCTTCGCAGTGCTGGGCAGTGGACTGACCCTGGCCCTGTTGCCCAGCCTGTTGCTGGCCCTGGACGAGCCGGTCTCCCTGCGCGGTGCGCTCATCGGTGCGGCCGGAGTGCTCGTACTCGCCGCCGGGGTCCAGCAGCGGCTGGCCGCCCCGTTCGTGCTCGGCGCCCTGACGACCGGGATCCTCGCGCTGCGACACCTCGAGCCGGTGGCGGACGCGGTCCCCCGCTGGATCTCCCTGGGTGGGGTCGGGCTGGTGCTGCTCGTGGTCGGGGTCACCTGGGAGGCGCGCCGCCGCAACCTGGACACGGCCCACCGCTACCTGACCGCCCTGCGCTGAGGGTCGGTTGCGACAATGAGGCCATGAGCACCTTCTACGACGACATCGGCGGCAGCCCGACGATCCGGGGCATCGTGAAGCGCTTCTACGCAGGTGTCGCCGAGGACGAGGTGCTCCGCCCGATGTACCCCGAGCCCGACCTGGCCGGGGCAGAGAACCGGTTCGCGATGTTCCTCGAGCAGTACTGGGGCGGGCCCACCACCTACTCAGACGAGCGCGGCCATCCGCGCCTGCGGATGCGCCACGCCCCCTTCGAGGTCACGCCGACGGCACGCGACCACTGGCTGACGCACTTCCGAGCGGCGTTGGACGAGGCCCCGCTCACCCCCGAGCAGGACACGCAGTTCTGGGACTACGTCACGCACGCCGCGCAGTTCATGATCAACACGATGGAAGCGGTCTAGGCACCGCGAAGCTCCTGCTCGAGCCGCGCTCGCTGCTGATCAGCCATGTCGGTCGTGCTCTGGGACTCGAGGTCGAAGGTCACCATCACCACCGCGGCACTCGCCAGCACGCGTTCGCAGTCACGCACCTCCGAGCGGATGGTGAACGACCGGCTCCCGAGGTGGGCGACCCACGAGTGCACTGGCTCCACCGCTCGCCGCGGGTGTGCAGGTTCATCAGGTAGCGGATGCGCGCTTCCTGGACATACTCGAGAAACACGGCGGCGCGGGCCTCGCCGCGCTCGTCCATGTCGGACCGACGCGCCGTGAGCGCGAAGTCTTCACCGGCGGGTCGGGCCTGCGCACTCACGGGTCGCCACTCGAGGGCAGGCCCGCGGGTGAGTTCGGCGAGGGCCCGCTCGGCGTCCGTGACCCGGTGGGCGAGAACCGTCGTGGCGCGGACGCGGACAGTGCGCTCGGACCGGGCGTCTGCCGGTGCGCCGTACACCTCATGGGCCAGCGCCAACTCGTCGTCGCCGATGCCGGTGACCCAGGTGTCCACCAGGACCGGCTCCCGGTGGAAGACCAGCGGCTTGACGAACGCAACCTGGTGACGCAGCACGGGGGCCCCCGCCGCCGGGTGTCCGGCGAAGAGGGCCTCTCGGGCCTCGGTCACGTAGTCGAGGTAGGTCACGTTGTTCACGTGTCCCAGCAGATCCAAGTCGGCCCAGCGCAGCGGGCACTCATAGGTGTGCGGCACGCGCAAATCGTCTCAGTGGCGCTACGAGCCCAAGGTCAGCGACCCAGCGCGAGGTGGCCGTAGTAGCTGAGGACGCCTTCGTGGCGACGTACCCGCACGGTGTGGTTCTCGGAGAAGAACATCGTGGCGGTGCCGAGGAGGGCGATGAGGCCGGCGGTGGCGAGCAGCCCGAACCCGATGATGAAAGCGGCCAGGTGGGGCAACAGGGTGAAGGACATGAGCTTTCCTTTCATGAGTGTTCTACATCTGTAGAATCTACGCCTGTAGAAGAGGTGAGGCAAACAGCGAGGTAGTGTCCTGCGTCACGACGCGAGGGGCGTGAAAACGTGAGCACCACCATGACGACCTTCTCGACGCGACAACGGGTCCTGCTGGCAGCTGCTGTTCGGGTGCTCGCCCGTAGCGGCCTTCGAGGGCTGACCCACCGAGCGGTGGACGACGAGGCCGACCTGCCCCAGGGCAGCTGCTCGGCGTACATGCGCACCCGGGTCGCCCTGTTGACCCGGCTGACGGAGTACGTCAGCGCGCACTTCGCCCGCGACATCGAGGAGCTCACGGAGCGGATCGAGAAGCACCCGGGCATCGACGACTACGCCGTGCAGGAGACGACCGCGATGATGCGCTCCTGGCTGCTCGAGCCGGAGATGCTGCTCGCCCGGGTGGAGCTGTCCCTCGAGGGGTCCCGACAGCCGGAGATCGCCCGGATCACCCGGGCCCAGCTGTGCGAGCTCGAGGACATCGTCGAGCACGTGATGTCCAGCAAGGGTCACGAGCACAGCCGCGCGCGGGCAGCCACGTTGCTCGCCTCGATCGACGGCGTCCTGATGCACGCGCTCCGCGAGGACGAAGCCGACCGCGCGTCCTACCTCAGCGGCAGCATGGAGCTGCTGATGGGGGCACTCGTCGGCGTGCAGCCGGGGAGCGGTCTAGGCTGACCGTTGCCCGATCGCGGCGCCTCCGCGGCGCCCCCACTTCGACGACTGGAGATTCCACATGCCCGAGGCAGTGATCGTTTCGGCGGCGCGAACCCCCATCGGCCGCGCCAACAAGGGTTCGCTCAAGGACTTCCGACCCGACGACCTCAGTGCGCTCATCATCAAGGCAGCGCTGGACAAGGTGCCCGAACTCGACCCCACGACGATCGATGACCTGATGCTCGGCTGCGGACTCCCCGGCGGTGAGGCCGGCAACAACATGGGTCGCGTCGTCTCGAGCCTGCTGGGCTACGAAATCCCCGGTACGACGATCACGCGTTACTGCTCCTCCTCGGTCCAGACCTCACGGATGGCCTTCCATGCCATCAAGGCCGGCGAGGGTGACGCGTTCATCTCGGCGGGTGTCGAGACCGTGTCGCGGTTCGCCAAGGGCACCTCCGACCACATCCCGGGCACGCGCAATCCACTCTTCGAGGCCCCGGCCAAGCGAACCGAGGAGCTCGCCCAAGGCGGTCAGGACTGGCACGACCCCCGCGAGGACGGCCAGCTGCCCGACATCTACGTCGCGATGGGCCAGACGGCCGAGAACGTCGCCCGGATGCGTGGCCTGGACCGCAAGGAGCTCGACGAGTTCGCCGTCCGGAGCCAGAACCTCGCGGAGAAGGCGACGAACGACGGTTTCTGGGCCAACGAGATCACCCCGGTCACCACACCTGACGGCACCGAGGTCACCGCCGACGACGGCCCGCGCGCCGGCGTGACCTATGACGCGATCGCCGGCCTGAAGCCGGTCTTCCGCCCCGACGGCGTGGTCACAGCCGGCAACTGCTGCGCGCTCAACGACGGCGCCGCCGCAGTCATCGTCATGTCCGAGGCCCGGGCCAGGGAGCTCGGCCTGACCCCGCTCGCACGGATCGTCTCCACCGGCGTCACCGGACTCTCCCCCGAGATCATGGGTCTGGGGCCGGTCGAGGCGACCAGGCAGGCGCTCAAGCACGCGAACATGAGCATCGAAGACATCGACCTGGTGGAGATCAACGAGGCGTTCGCGGCACAGGTGGTGCCGTCCTACAAGGACCTCGGCATCGACCTGGACCGGCTGAACGTCAACGGCGGCTCGATCGCCGTGGGCCACCCGTTCGGCATGACCGGGGCTCGACTGCAGAACACGATGTTGAACTCGCTGAAGTGGCACGACAAGTCCACCGGTCTGATCACGATGTGCGTCGGCGGAGGACAGGGCATGGCGATGATCCTGGAGCGCATCTCCTGACCCATGAACGCTGAGGCGTCGCAGATTTCCCTCCACAACGCAGTGAGGCGTGACTCAGGCCTGGTTGAGCACGGCCTCCACGGCGAGGTGGATGGTCACCTTGTCGCCGATCAGGAGTCGGCCGCCGTCGAGCGGGACGTTGAAGTCCACGCCGAACTCCTTGCGGCTGATCTCGGCGGTGGCCTCGAAGCCGAGACGCGAGCCGCCCCACGGGTCCTGGCCGGCGCCGAGGAACTCGACGTCAAGCTCGACCGGGCGCGTGACGCCCTTGATGGTCAGGTCACCGGTGGCGGTGGTGCCGTCGAAGGAGGTCGTCGTGAAGGTCATCCCGCCGTGGTTCTCGACGTCGAAGACTTCGGCGGAACGCAGGTGGCCGTCGCGCGTCTCGTCACGCGTGTCGATCGAGTTCAGGTCGATCGTGGCGGTGGCGCGGGTCTCCTCCAGCGAGGTGCCAGTGGTGAGGCTTCCTTCGAACTTCGTGAACTGCCCACGGACCTTGCTCATCAGGTGGCGGACGGTGAACCCGACCTCGGAGTGGCTGGCGTCGATGGTCCAGGTGCCGGCAACGATGTCGGTGCTGAAGGCGGTGTCGTTGGTGATGGTCAAGTTGATCAGTCCTCACAGTCTGGGTCGGTACGTTCCCCGTACCGGCGGTAGTACAAGCTTCAACTAACCCCTCCGGGAGAATATTCCGTCGCGCCGAAGAAAGTTTTGCCGACCGACGCCCCTAAACTCCGGGCCATGGGGTCTGCGAGCGAGGTCAACTGGCTAGACGCGGAGCAGCAGTCGTCGTGGCGCGCCTACATCATGGGTACCGAACTGCTGCAGCACCAGCTCGACCGCGAGCTGCGTGAGGAGCACCAGATCTCCTTCAGCGAGTATGAGATCCTCGTCCGCCTCTCCGAGGCCGAGGGCGGCCGGATGCGGATGGCGCTCCTTGCCGACGCGATGTCACACTCCCGCAGCCGGGTGACGCACACGATCGCCCGGATGGAGGACGCCAGGCTCGTACGCCGCCACGCCGCTGAGTCCGACCGGCGTGGGGTCGAGGCGGTCATGACCGACGCAGGGCGTCGCAAGCTCATCGACGCCGCGCCCACCCACGTGCGAGGCGTGCGTGCGCACCTGGTCGACCTCGCCTCACGCGAGGACTTCGCGGCCCTGGGCAGGATCTTCAACGAGGTCAGCGACCGGTTGCTGCGCGGCATGCCAGAGGACGCCGACATCCGCTGAGCAGCAGGGTCGCACCTCTCCCGGTGGGTCAGTCGCGCGTCAGGCGGCGGTGGGTCACTCGGTGCGGTCGGGCGGCGTCGGCGCCGAGGCGCTGGATCTTGTTCTCCTCGTAGGAGGCAAAGTTGCCCTCGAACCAGAACCACCTGCCGGAGTCCTCGTCATCGCCTTCCCAGGCCAGGATGTGGGTCACAACCCGGTCGAGGAACCACCGATCGTGCGAGGTGACCACAGCACAGCCGGGATACTCCAGCAGAGCATCCTCGAGCGAGGACAGCGTCTCGACGTCCAGGTCGTTGGTCGGCTCGTCGAGCAGCAGCATGTTGCCCCCCATCTTCAGGGTGAGTGCGAGGTTGAGCCGGTTGCGCTCACCACCGGAGAGCACGTTGGCCTTCTTCTGCTGGTCGGGACCCTTGAAGCCGAACGACGCGACATAGGCGCGGGAGTTCATCTCGAAGTTGGCCACCTTGATGAAGTCCAGGCCGTCCGAGACGACCTCCCACACGTTCTTCGTGGGATCGAGGCCGCCGCGGCTCTGGTCGACGTAGGAGATCTTGACGGTGGCGCCGACCTTGAGCTCACCCTCGTCAGGGGTCTCCTGAGCGGTGATCATCCGGAACAGCGTCGTCTTGCCGACGCCGTTGGGTCCGATCACGCCGACGATCCCGGCCCTGGGCAGGGTGAAGGACAGGCCGTGGATGAGCGTGCGACCGTCGAAGCCCTTGGTCAGATCGTGCGCCTCGAGGACGATGTCGCCGAGTCGCGGGCCGGCCGGGATGTTGATCTCGGAGGTGTCGATCTTGCGCATGCGGTCGGCCTCGGCCGCCATCTCCTCGTACCGCGCGAGCCGCGACCGGCTCTTGGTCTGGCGGGCCTTGGCGTTCGATCGCACCCACTCGAGCTCGCGCTCGAGCATCCTGGCGCGCTTGACGTCTTTTTGCCCCTCGATCTTGAGGCGGTCCTTCTTGGTCTCGAGGTAGGTCGAGTAGTTGCCCTCGTAGGGGTGGGCCT
>JBDSXU010000375.1:0-4701 GCA_039926005.1 Marmoricola sp. | reverse complement strand
CGAACGTCGACTCGACCACGAGGAGAGGGGAGTAGGGGAAGTAGGTCTCACCCTCGGGATATCCCCAGATGTCCCCACCGAACCCGAAGTCGGCCAGCCAGGTCAGGGTGGTCTCGTCCACGATTCGATGCTCACGCAGGAAGTGGAGCTCGGAGTCGGCGAACCGGAAGGACTCGATCGCGTCGAGGGCCCGGCCAACTCCGGCCACCACGCCGTAGCGGCGACCGGGCGGCAGCCGACGCGGGAAGAGCTCGAAGACCGAGCGACGGTCCGCGGCTCCCGAGCCGATCGCGGACTGGAGCATGGTCAGCTCGTACTGGTCGGTCAGCAACGCCGTCGATGTCCGCGTGGGGGTACTCACCGGGTCACCCTAGTGAAGGCTGTGCACAATGGCCGTGTGTCCACTTCTCCGGTCGAGCTCGACGAGCCCGACGTCGACGAGATCTCTCAGCTGGCCAGCCCTTGGGTCACCATCGTGTGGAACGACCCGGTCAACCTGATGTCCTACGTCACCTTCGTCTTCCAGAAGTACTTCGGCTACGCGAAGAAGAAGGCCGAGAAGCTGATGATGGAGGTCCACCAGGACGGCCGGTCAGTGGTCTCCACAGGCAGCCGTGAGGCGATGGAGCGCGACGTCCAGGCGCTGCACGAATACGGGCTCTGGGCGACGATGCAGAAGGCCGACCAACCGTGACGGGTTTCAAGCGACACCGCCGCAGCGGCGCCTGCGTGGCGACGTTCACCGCCTTCGAGGCCGACCTGCTTCGGTCGCTGGCGGGCCAGCTGATCGAGCTGCTCCGCAACGAGTCGGCCACGGCCCAGGTGCAGAGCGACCCCCTCGAGGAGCTGCTGGACTTCTCCGGGCCCACGACCGCGCCCGAGGATCCGGTGCTCGCGCGGCTCTTCCCCACGGCGTACCCCGATGACGAGGAGGCTGCGGGCGACTTCCGCAGGTTCACCGAGAGCGCGCTGCGCGACGGCAAGGCCGACGGGGCTGCCGCCATCATCGACGCCCTCGAGGAGTCGGGGCTCTCGACCCAGCCCGAGGACGGGACGTTCATCGACGTTGAGCTCGACGAAGGGGCCGCGATGATGTGGATGCGGTCCTTCACCGACATGCGCCTGGCCATCGCCACCCGTCTCAGCGTCGAGGAGGGCGACGAGGACTACTGGCACTCACTGCCGGACGACGACCCGCAAGCCCAGGTCCACGACATCTACGACTGGCTGGGCTATCTCCAGGAGACACTCGTGCACGCCGCGAGCTAGCTCGGCAGGGGCTAAGACGGGCCAGCGATCCCGTGCGGGGTGCGTGAGACGTGCAGCCGCGCGTGCGCGATTGCCTTCGGCGTCGAGTCGAAGAGGTGTCCCTGGTGGGCGAGCGTCGTGTAGACGCCGAGTGCGCTCAGCACGCCGTGGTGTCCCTCGCGTACGCCGGAGAGGAGAACCGTGATGCCACGCTGCTCGAGCTGCGCGATCGTGTCGCGGAGGACGGAAGCGCCGGTGGCGTCGACCGTGGAGATCCGCGACATCCGCAGGATCACGACGCGTACGTCGCTGAGAGTGCTCAGCTCGATGAGAGCGCGGTGGGCGGCCGCGAAGAACAGCGAGCCCTCGAGCCGGTAGGCAACGATGTGCTCGTCGAGCAGCGTGTGCTCCTCGGCGTCGTGGTCGGAGTGGTCACCCTCGTCGACCGGGCGTTCCTCGAGGACCGAGGTCCGGGCCATCTGGCGCAGAGCGAGTGCTCCGGCGGCCACCACACCGAACACGACCGCGGTGATCAAATCGAAGGCAACGGTGGCGATCGCGGTCCCGATGAGCACAGCCGCATCGCCGCGCCCCGATCGCAGCAGCGCCCGTAGCGAGCCGACCTCGACCATCCGGATGGCCGTGGCGATCAGGATCCCGGCGAGTGCGGCCAACGGGATCCGGCTGACCAGCGGGGTGAACAAGAGGATCACGGCCAGCAGGAACACCGAGTGCACGACTGCCGAGAGGCGTGATCGTGCACCGCTGCGAACGTTGACCGCGGTCCTGGCGATGGCGGCCGTGGCTGGGATGCCGCCGAAGACCGGGCTGGCCAGGTTGGCCAGACCCTGTCCGAACAGCTCGCGGTCGGGGTCATGCCTCTCCGAGACGCTCATCGCGTCGGCGACGCTCGCGGACAGGAGACTCTCGAGCGCAGCCAGCACCGCCACGGCCAGGGCAGGCAGCAGCAGATCCTGGAGGTTGGCCCAGGGGATGTCAGGCAGGTGCGGCACCGGCACACGCGAAGGCAGTACGCCGATGCGGGCCACGTCGAGACGGAGGAGCTCGGCGACACCGGTGGCGAGCACGACCGCGACCAGCGATCCGGGCACCCCGGGACGCACTCGCGCGGTCAGCCACATCACGGCGATGACGGCCAGGGTGATCCCGGGAGCCCACCACTGGGGGAGCGCCCACCAGGCGCGGACCCCGGACCACGCGGTGGCCAGCACGGTCTCCCCGGAGCCGCTGACCCCAAGGCCGGCGGACACCTGCTGCAGCGCAATGATGATCGCGATGCCGAACGTGAAACCCTCGATGACCGGCAGCGGGATGTAGCGGACGTACCCTCCCAGGCCGGCCACCGACATGGTGATGAGCATCAGACCCGCGAGCAGTCCTACGACGAGCACGCCACTTCGACCGTACGTAGCGACGATGGGAACCAGCACGACCGTCATGGCCCCGGTGGGTCCGCTGATCTGGAGGTTGCTGCCACCGAAGAGCGCTGCCACGATGCCGGCGACGATGGCGGTGACCAGCCCTGCCCCCGCCCCCAGACCGGAGCTGATGCCGAAGCCGAGGGCCAGCGGAAGGGCCACCAGCCCGACTGTCAGCCCGGCGACAAGGTCACGACGGGGAGCCCGACCCATGGAGAGCAGGTCCTGACGGCTGGGAGTGAGGACAGCTGCCCGGGCTTTCACCCATCCGAGTCCGCTGGTCACGGCTTCCGCGCGGGGGGCCGGGTGATCTCGTCGACCAGCTGTGAACCCGTCGCGAGCTTGGTTCTCAGGATCTGGCGGGCGGCCAGCAGGAGGTCGCGCACTTCGGGAAGGGCGAGCGAGTAGATGACCTCGCCGCCCTCGCGTCGCTGGGTGACCAGCCCGGCCTGGCGCAGCACGGAGAGCTGCTGGGACAGGTTGCTGGGCTCGATCTCGATCCTGGACAGCAGGGCATGAACCGGAAGGTCGCTGTCCGCAAGAAGCTCGAGCACACGGATCCGGGCGGGGTGCGCGAGCGATCGGAAGAACTCGGCCTTCGCGTGGTAGAGCGGCACGGGCACGTGGGTTCCTTTCGACGGGTTGCTGACATGAAGAATACTTCAAGTCTTCAGATTGGCAGCATCGGCGTCACCAGACCGAAGAACGTCTGCTGCCGGATCATCCTGCTACGGTTGTTTCATGCCCAGTGCCGTCTCCGCTCCGCCCTCCGTCGACCTGTCGTTCCTGTTCAACCAGGCGTCCTTCGCTCTTGCGGCACGCATGGGTGGCGCGCTCTCGGACCTCGGCATCTCCGTGCGCGAGTACTGCGTGCTTATGAAGGCGGCGGAGGAGGAGCGCACCCAGATCGCCATCGCGGATCTCGCGGCCCTCGACAAGACGACGATGGTCGTGACGCTGGACGGGCTCGAGAAGGCGGGGCTGGCGGAGCGCCGGGTTTCACCGACGGATCGCCGAGCCCGTGTTGTGCACGTGACCTCGCGCGGGCTCAAGCTCCTGGGACGAGCCCACGTGATGGTCGCCGAGGTGTACGACGAGGCGCTCGCCGACCTGTCCAGGAGTGGTCGCGAAGCCTTTCTCGAGGCGCTCGCGACCGTGACCGACGGCGTGCTCGCCACGCCTTCGCACACCTCGGCGCAGCGCCGCAAGACGCCGCCGCCGCACAGGAACTGACGAATACTCCCACACAAGATAGATCTGTAATAGACGATCTGTTAGAGTCGTATACATGTTCCTCAACGACTCGCCGCACCGCAGCCGCACCTGGGCCATGGCCGTGCTGTGCCTCACGCAGCTGATGGTCATCCTCGACGGCACGATCGTGAACGTGGCCCTGCCAGCCATCCGGCGCGATCTCGGCTTCTCCGGGGCCGGCCTGTCCTGGGTGGTGAACGCGTTCTTCGTCTCGTTCGCCGGGCTGCTCCTCCTTGCCGGCAGGCTGGGGGACCTGGTGGGGACGAGGCGGGTCTTCCTCAGCGGCGTCGTGGTCTTCACTGCCGCATCATTGGCCTGTGGTCTCGCCTGGAACCCCACCTCCCTCGTCGTGGCTCGCGCTGTCCAGGGCGTCGGCGGTGCCCTGGCCTCAGCGGTGGTGCTCGGCCTGATCGTGAGGCTCTACCCGGAGCCGGCGGCACGCACCCGGGCCTTCGCAGTCTTCGCCTTCGTCGGGTCGGCCGGCGCGTCCGTCGGGGTGGTGGCAGGCGGGCTCCTCGTCAGCCTCACGTCGTGGCACTGGGTCTTCCTGGTGAACCTCCCCATCGGGGTCGTCGCCCTGCTGGCTGCCGTCCGGTTCCTCGAGGACGACCACGGTCCCGGTCCGCGAGCCGGTCTCGACGTCGCCGGCGCCGCCCTGGCCACCTCCGGCCTGATGCTCGCGGTCCTCGGGGTGACGCGGGTGCCCGACCACGGCTGGATCTCCGTCACCTCCAGCGGGTCGATGCTGGTCGCCGCGGCC
>JBDSXU010000374.1:0-5415 GCA_039926005.1 Marmoricola sp. | reverse complement strand
TCGGCGAGTACATGGGCGAGGGCGCCATCGCGCCGATCGTGATGATCCGCCGCGGTGACCTGAAGTTCGTGCACTCACCCGTCGATCCCGACCAGCTCTACGACCTCGTCCTGGACCCACAGGAGCGGGTCAACCTGGCCGAGGACCCGGACTGGTCGGCCACACTGAAGGAGCTGCGTGACGAGGTTGATCGGCGGTGGGACCTCGACGCGCTCCACCAGGACGTCGTCGAGGACCAAGCGCGGCGGCGGCTGCTCAACACCGCCCTGCGCAAGGGCCACGTCACTCCCTGGGAGTACACCCCACCCCAGGACGGTGGCTCGCTCTACATGCGCAACCACTTGGACCTCAACGCCGTCGAGCACCTCAGCCGGTTCCCAGCGGTGACCCAGGAGTAGGGCCCGGGAGTAGGGGCCAGTCACTCCAGCTCGCGCTCCGCTCTACCAGGCGTGCTCAGGGAGCGGCGGAATAGGCTCTGCATGCCTAATGTTGAACAGGCAACTACTTCTGGAGGCATCACATGGAGTTCGGCATCTTCACCGTGGGTGACATCACCACCGACCCCACCACCGGTCGCACCGTCACCGAGCACGAGCGGATCAAGAACACCGTCACCATCGCCAAGAAGGCCGAGGAGGTCGGACTCGACGTCGTCGCGCTCGGCCAGCACCACAACCCGCCTTTCGTGGCCAGCGCTCCAACCACGACGATGGCCTACATCGGTGCCCAGACCGAGCGGATCAAGCTCTCCACGAGCACCACGTTGATCACCACCACCGACCCGGTGCGCATCGCCGAGGACTACGCGACGCTGCAGCACCTGCTCGAGGGCCGGATGGACCTGATGCTCGGCCGCGGCAACACCGGCCCGGTCTACCCGTGGTTCGGCAAGGACATCCGCGACGGCATCGCGCTGGCCATCGAGAACTACGCACTGCTCCGCCGGCTCTGGCGCGAGGAGAACCTCGACTGGGAGGGCAAGTACCGCACGCCCCTCCAGGGCTTCACCTCCACGCCCCGCCCCCTCGACGGGGAGCCGCCGTTCGTCTGGCACGGCTCGATCCGCAGCCCGGAGATCGCCGAGCAGGCGGCGTACTACGGCGACGGGTTCTTTTCCAACCATATCTTCTGGCCCGCCTCGCACACCAAGCGAATGGTCGAGTTCTACCGTCAGCGCTTCGAGCACTACGGTCACGGCAAGTCCGAGGACGCGATCGTCGGTCTGGGCGGACAGGTCTACATGGCCCGCACCAGCCAGGACGCGATCAAGGAGTTCCGCCCGTACTTCGACAACGCGCCGGTCTACGGCCACGGCCCCTCGCTGGAGGAGTTCAGCAAGGAGACGCCCCTGACGGTCGGCACAACGGAGCAGGTCGTGGAGCGCACCCTCTCGTTCAAGGAGTACGCCGGCGACTACCACCGCCAGCTGTTCCTCGTGGACCACGCCGGCCTGCCGCTCAAGACGGTCCTGCACCAGCTCGACATGCTCGGCGAAGTCGTCGCCGAGCTGCGCAAGCACGATGCGGAGGCGGCGGCATGAAGCTCGTCGAAGTCTCGCACCGAAGCGACGTCCGCCGCATCGCGGTCGTCAGCGCCGGGCTGTCCGAGCCCTCCTCGACCAGGTTGCTCGCTGACCTGCTCGGTGAGGCCGCCCTGGCAGCGCTGGAGGGCAGTGGGCGGGCGGCCGAGGTCGAGATCATCGAGCTGCGCCCGCTGGCGCACGCGATCACCGACGCCCTGCTGACCGGGTTCCCCACCGGCGACCTGGCCGGAGCCGTCGAGAAGGTCGCATCCGCCGACGCGGTGATCGCGGTGTCACCGGTCTTCAGCGCTTCCTACTCGGGCCTTTTCAAGACGTTCTTCGACATCCTCGAGCCGGAGACGCTGGACGCCATGCCGGTCCTGATCGCTGCGACGGCCGGATCGGCGCGGCATTCGCTGGTGCTCGACCACGCGCTGCGGCCGCTGTTCGGCTACCTGCACGCAGTCGTCGTGCCTACCGGTGTCTTCGCCGCCGGAGAGGACTGGGGGACCAACGACGTCGCCGGAGACCTCCGCAAGCGTGTGGACCGCGCAGCCGGGGAGCTCGCGGACCTCGTGGTCGCACGCCCGGCCCTGCACCGGGTGGACCCGTTCGTCGACGTACCGGACTTCGCGAGCCTGCTCGGCTCCTGAGCCGCACCTCGGGAGGTCATGCTCACTCGCGCCGGGCCACCTGGCCGGCCAGCTCCTCGGGCATCATCTCGTAGTGGGCGAAGGTCCGGGTGAAGGTCCCTGCTCCGTGGGTCGTGGCCCTGAGGTCGATCAGGTAGCGCACCAGCTCTGTCTGGGGTACGGCGGCACGCACCGAGGTCCGCTCCTCGCCGGCCTCCTCGGTCCCCAGCAGGCGGCCCCGGCGTGCCGAGAGGTCGCTCATCACGGCGCCGACGTGGACGGTCGGCACGAGCACGGCGACCTCGTCATACGGCTCGAGCAGCGCGATCACCCCGCCGTCCGCGGCTTCGCGCAACGCCAGTGCGCCCGCGCTCTGGAAGGCCGCGTCCGAGGAGTCAACACTGTGTGACTTGCCGTCGGTCAGTGTGACCCGGATGTCCACGACCGGGTAGCCGCGGCTGACGCCGCGCTCCATCTGGGCCCGCACGCCCTTCTCGACCGACCCGATGAACTGTCGCGGTACGGCGCCGCCGACCACCTTGTCGACGAACTCGAAGCCGGCGCCCTGGGGCAGTGGCTCGACCTCGACGTCGCAGATCGCAAACTGGCCGTGACCACCTGACTGCTTCACATGCCGCCCGTGCCCCTTGGTCGATGAGGTGAAGGTCTCCCGCATCGGGACCACCACGTCTTGAGGTGTCACGCCGACGCCGAACCTGTTGCGCAGCCGGTCGAGCGCCTGCTCCGCGTGCGCCTCGCCCATCACCCACAGCACCACCTGGCCGGTCTCGGCGTTCTGCTCGATCCGCAGGCTCGGGTCCTCGGCGCGGAGCCGCGCGAGCGCCGGGGAGAGCTTGTCCTCATCCGAGCGCGAAGCCACCTCGATGGCCACGGGCAGCAGCGGCACCGGCATCGTCCACGGCCGGAGGACGCGCGGCTGGTCGGGGCTGGACAACGTGTCCCCGGTCTCGGCTCGGCTCAGGCGCCCGATCAGCGCGATGTCGCCCGCGACCACGCGAGTCGCCGCCAGCTGGTGCTGGCCGAGTGGATGGGCCAGGGCACCGATGCGCTCGTCCTCGTCATGGTCCTCGTGGGTGCCGTCGCCCGCGAAGAAGGCGGAGAAGTGCCCGGAGACGTGCACCGCCGCGTCGGGCACCAGCGTCCCGGAGAAGACCCGGACGATGCTGACCCGGCCGATGTACTGGTCGCTGCTCGTCTTCACCACCTCGGCGACCAGCGGTCCCGCCGGATCGCAGCTCACTGTTCCGGCCTTGGCCCCACTGGGTTTGTAGCAGTCCTGGGCGGGGTGCTCGGACGGAGCCGGGAAACCCCGGACGCACAGGTCGAGCAGCTCCTTGCACCCGCGTCCGTCCGTGGCGCAGACCGCGATCACCGGGTGCAGTCGCGCGGAGGCCACTGCCTTCTCGAGGTCGCGCACGAGCAGGTCCTCATCGACCTTCTCGCCGCCGAGGTAACGCTCGAGCAACGACTCGTCCTCGGACTCCTCGATCACCGCCTCGATCAACGCGCCGCGCCGCTCGTCGTCCGCGGATCCGTCCAGCAGTCCGATGACCCCCCGCTTCTCGGAGGTCACGTCAGGCACGACCACCGGCAGCACCCGCTCGCCGAACGCCTGGCGTGCCGCGCGCAACGTCGCGTCGAAGTCGGCGCGTGCATGGTCGAGCTTGGTGACCACCACGGCCCGCGGCATGTCGACCTCCGCGCACTCACGCCACAGGCGGCGGGTGTTCTCGTCGATGGCCTCGTTCGCGGCTACCACGAACAGCGCGCAGTCCGCCGCCCGCAGACCGGCCCGCACCTCTCCGACGAAGTCGGCGAAGCCCGGCGTGTCGATGAGGTTGATCTTGACCCCCGCGTGCGGCGTCGGCGCGACCGCCAACGAGCTCGACCGCTGGTGCAGCCGCTCGCTCTCGTCGAAGTCGCACACGGTGTTGTGCTCCGCGATCGATCCCTGGCGCGGGATAGCGCCGGAGGCGAACAGCAGGGCCTCGACCAACGTGGTCTTGCCCGACTGGTGCGGGCCGACGAGGACCACGTTGCGCACCTGCGCGGGCGAGGAGACCTCGAGCCGCTGACTGTTCAGTCGCCCACCGTTGCGCTCCGCCATGGGAACCAACCAACCCCGATCGGCGGTTGCGCACAACCCCTTGGGGCGAGAAGGTCAGCGGCCGTTGTGCGAGAAGTGCTGGAGATCCTTCAGCGAGCTCCAGGTGCCGCCCCAGGTCCAGCCGATGGCGTCGAACGCGCGGACCACCGGACCGTTGGCGGTGATCATCCCGGGTCGCACCCAGCTCCGGTCGAGGTAGGCCGACGCGAGCTCCGGCAGCACCAGATCGCCCTTGCTGTAGGGGTTCTGGAACGGGTCGATGTCGATCGCGAGGCCATAGGCGTGCTGGGAGTAGGACGTGGCGCCGACCATGGGTCGGCAGTTGAACGAGCCGGTGTTGTTACCGTCGCCGGTGGGCGGTGCGTCCAGCTCGTCGGCCCGGGTGATCCGCATCTCCTCGATCGGGAACCGCGCTGCATGGAGCCGGCGGAAGACGTCCACCATCGCGTCGGCCGCCGTGGTGTTCACCAACAGCTCGCCGGTGTGCCGTTGGCCGTCGAAGCCGCGGAAGGTCAGGCGCACCCAGGAGAGGTCCGTCGCCTCGACCGGACAACCCTTCTTCCAGGTCGACCGGGCGATGACCGAGGCCGGAGCGGGGGTGGTGACCTTGGAGGCGAAGCCGTCGCCGGGCAATGCCGGCAGGCTGTCGGGGAGCGTGAACCGCCGTCTTGTCAGCTCCGGCGGGGTGGAGCGTGTCTCCCCGAAGCCGTCGGCCGTGCGCGGCAGGACGCGCTTGCCCAGCCAGGGCGGCGGCGCGCCACCGAGGACCGGACGGTCGCTGACCCTGACCCGCGGCGTTCGTGAGGTCACCGGTCGCGCGGGAGAAGCGCTCGGCTCCGAGCTGGGCTTCGCGATGGTCGAGGGCTGGGTCCCGGGCGACGCCGCCGCCGGAGCGTCACCTGCCTCGCCACCGCACCCTGCCAGTGGCACGAGCAGGAGCACAGCGACGAGGAATCGCGACGTGCTGCCTGCGGTAGGGGCCATGCGATGACTCTAGGAGCGCGAGGGCACCAGGAGCGCTCCGGCGTGCGCGGGGAGTTGCAGTCGGTCCTCGGTCAGGGTCGGCAGCCTCGGCGTGCGGAACACCAGGTCCAGGTGCTGGCCCACCGTGAGCTCCACCGGCTGGTCGCCGA
>JBDSXU010000373.1:0-3384 GCA_039926005.1 Marmoricola sp. | reverse complement strand
GGCGCCCTCCGGCGCCGTGCCCGGGCGCGCCCCCGGTCCCGTCGCCTCCGGGCGCGAGGCCGCGCCGCCTGCGCAGGCCGACCCCCCCACGGCGGCTGAGCCTGCCGAAACCAGCCCCGCGCCAGCGAGTCGGCCCGCGACGCCCGAACCAGCCGCGGCGCCCACACCGGCGGCACCGGCAACCGCTGAGACCAGCGGCCAGGAGGCCTCGGGGGCGGTCCTGTCTCTCGCCGACGTGCGCCGGATCTGGCCGGACCTGCTGGAGGCGGTCAAGAAGATGCGCCGGTTCACCTGGATCCTGCTGAGCCAGAACGCTCAGGTGATCGGGGTCGATGCGACCAGCCTGACCGTTGGGTTCAAGACGGCCGGGGCTCGTGACTCGTTCGTCGGTGGGGGCAGCGAGGAGATCCTGCGGCAGGCGGCTATCGACATGATCGGGGCCGACTGGAAGATCGAGGTCGCCGTCGACCCGTCGGCGGATCCGGGCTCTGAGACCTCTCCGCGGGTGATCCGCGCGGCGGTCGCGCAGCCACCGATGCCGACCGAGCCGCCCACCGACTCCGACGGGGCGACCGGCAGCCGCCAAGCGAGCGGACCGCCGAGCTGGGCCACGGACGAGGGCGATGACGCGCCACCCTCCCGGCCGCGTGGGCGTCCGGCCTCCGCCGCCACGGCGAGGTCCAACATCACCGCCACCCGGCGGGCCGACGAGGCCGTCCCGGCACCAGGCGGCCCTGACCTCGACGCGGATGCCCACCGTGACGATCTGGTCGCCGAGGACAACGCCCTCGACAGCACCCAGCTTCTCGAGCGCGAGCTGGGGGCCACCGTGATCGAGGAGATCTCACACGACTGACCGCAACACCGACACCCTCGCCCACCTACCCCAGGAGCAGATGACATGACGGACAACCCCTTCGGCGCCCCCTCGAGCGAGGCGCGCGGCTTCGACCTGCAGGCCATGCTCGAGCAGGCCCAGCAGATGCAGGCCCAGCTCGTCGCTGCCCAGGAGGAGCTGGCCGCTGCCACGGTCGAGGGCACCGCGGGCGGCGTGGCCGTCTCGCTGACCGGCACCGGCGAGCTGACCGCGGTCAACATCACCCCGGACTCCTTCGACGGCACCGATGCCGACTCCCTGAGCGACCTCGGGGACCTGGTGGTCGCCGCCTACCGTGACGCGAAGTCGAAGGTCGACGCCCTCGCGTCACAGGCCCTGGGACCCCTCGCCGGCGGCGGCCTCGACCTCGGTGGCAGCGGCCCCGAGCTACCCGGCGGCTTCGGTGTATGAAGGCGTCCTCCAGGACCTGATAGACGAGCTCGCCCGGCTTCCCGGTGTGGGTCCCAAGGGTGCTCAACGGATCGCGTTCCACCTGTTGGCCTCCGACCCCGTCGACGTACGCCGCCTCGCGGAGACCCTCATCGAGATGAAGGCCAAGGCGAAGTTCTGCAAGGTGTGCGGCAACGTCTCCGAGGAGGAGCTGTGCCGCATCTGTCGAGATCCCCGTCGCGACCCCACGTTGATCTGCGTCGTCGAGGAACCCAAGGACGTCGTGGCCATCGAGCGCACGCGCGAGTTCCGCGGCCGCTACCACGTGCTGGGCGGCGCGATCTCGCCCCTGGAAGGCATCGGTCCAGAGCAGTTGCGCATCCGCGAGCTGATGACCCGGCTTGCCGACAACACGGTCACCGAGGTCATCCTCGCGACCGACCCGAATATCGAGGGAGACGCG
Source organism: Marmoricola sp. (assembly GCA_039926005.1). GTDB lineage: Bacteria > Actinomycetota > Actinomycetes > Propionibacteriales > Nocardioidaceae > Marmoricola. The sequence continues at coordinate 1,654 of JBDSXU010000373.1, read as the reverse complement.
ACCGCCGCGTATCTCAGCAGAAACTTGGCGGCGCTGGACTTGCGCGTTACCCGTCTGGCGAGTGGACTGCCAGTAGGCGGAGACCTCGAGTACGCCGATGAGGTGACGCTCGGCCGAGCATTCGCAGGAAGGCGTAACGCAGGTGACTGAGACACAAGTGGGTCCCGAGCTCGAGGAGTTCGCCCAGCAGATAGCTGACGGGGTGGAGTCCTTCCTCGTCGCGCTCCGGGCGCTGTCGCGCGAGGAGACCCCAGGGACCGTCGTACCCCTGTTGCTCGTGGAGGTCAGTCAGATCCTCTTCGCGGGCGCCAGGCTCGGTGCCCAGCGCGACTTCGCGCCGACGCTGGAATACCAGCCCGACGTCGGTCCGGACCCGGACCTCGACGCCATGCGGCTCCGGCTGGCCCGGCTGCTCGACAGCGTGGACACCTACACCTACAACTTCGATCCCTACGTGCCTGACCTCGTCACGGCGCAGCTCTCGGACGACTTGACCAGCATCGCGACCGACTTGGCCAACGGGCTGCGGCACTTCCGCGCAGGTGACGTCTCCGAGGCGCTGTGGTGGTGGCAGTTCTCCTACGTCGCCACCTGGGGCGGGAACGCGAGCGCGGTGCTCCGGGCACTGCAGTCCGTGGTCGCCCACGACCGGCTGGATGCGGACTTCGAGAGCGAGAGCGACCAGATCGCCGCCGCCGAGGCGGTCTTGGACACCGGCGTGATCGGCATCTGAGCCCACGTAGAATCGTCGCGGTCGGCAACAGGGTCGAACCAGTCAGCCAGTGAGGGAGTGCAGCGCCGTGGGCATCGTGGTGCAGAAGTACGGCGGCTCCTCCCTCGCCGATGCCACGGCCATCAAGCGCGTCGCGCGTCGAATCGTCGAGGCCAAGAGGGACGGCCACGACGTCGTGGTGGCGGTGTCCGCGATGGGCGACTCCACCGACGAGCTTCTCGAACTCGCCGAGGGCGTCAGCCCGCTTCCGCCGGCCCGTGAGCTCGACATGCTTCTGACAGCTGGTGAACGCATCTCGATGGCGCTCGTCGCGATGGCGATCTCCGACCTCGGCTGCACCGCTCGCTCGTTCACCGGCTCCCAGGCGGGGGTGATCACCGACTCCGTTCACGGCAAGGCGAAGATCATCGACGTCACGCCCGGCCGCATCTCCGCCGCGATCAACGACGGTCACATCGTCATCGTCGCGGGCTTCCAGGGGGTCAGCCAGGACACCAAGGAGATCACCACCTTGGGCCGGGGCGGCACCGACACCACCGCTGTGGCCCTCGCCGCGGCGCTTCACGCCGACGTCTGCGAGATCTACACCGACGTCGACGGGGTGTTCACCGCCGACCCGCGGATCGTGCCGTCTGCCCGCAAGCTCGAACGGGTCACCTACGAGGAGATGCTCGAGCTCGCCGCCGGTGGCGCCAAGATCCTGCACCTGCGGTGCGTGGAGTACGCCCGCCGCTACGACATCCCCATTCACGTGCGGTCCTCGTTCAGCCAGCTGACCGGCACCATCGTGCAGGGCAGCATCAACGACGAGGCCCATCAGGAGGCCACCATGGAAGCAGCCATCATCGCCGGCGTCGCCCACGACCGGAGCGAGGCCAAGATCACCGTGGTCGGCGTACCGGACAAGGTCGGCGAGGCCGC
>JBDSXU010000372.1:0-3871 GCA_039926005.1 Marmoricola sp. | reverse complement strand
CTCGAACCTGTGGACCATGGGCCAGCAGTTCTATGTGATCCGGAACAATCCCGCACCCAATACCGAGGCGTTCAGGGCCAAGCAGCACCGCGACGAGGCGAAGCGCAAGCGGAAGGGCGAGCCGCCGGCGGACTCGGGCGCCACCACGATGACCGACACCGAGACCCCTGCGTCGCCGCCCAAGCCGGTGCAGCGCCAGCAGCCCAAGAAGCAGACCCGCGAGCAGCGCAAGAAGACAGGCGGCAAGCCCACCGGCCCGAGTGCCCAACGGCTCCCGTCCGACGGCCAGGCGGGTGCACCCTCCGATGACAACACCAACGACCCCCAGAGCCATCAGGGAGAAGACAAGTGAGTGAACCCGTGAACGAGACCATCGAGGCCGGGGCTGAAACCGCCCCTCCGGCCACACCCCAGGAAGTGACTGAGGGTGTGACTGAGGAGACCGGCTCCCCCGCGGATTCGGCCGTCGCCGAGGAAGCCGAGACCGCTGCCGATGCCGAAACCGGTGACGACACCGATGAGGGTGAGGGCGACGAGGAGTCCGCCCGCCCGGGTCGCCGCGAGCGCCTCGAGCAGGAGGGCGACATCGCCGCCGACTACCTCGAGGAGCTGCTCGAGATCACCGACCTCGACGGTGACCTGGACATGGACGTCGAGGGCGACCGCGCCACGGTGTCGATCGTGGGTGCGAACCTGCCCCAGCTCGTCGGCGAGCAGGGCGAGGTGCTCGAAGCCCTGCAGGAGCTGACCCGGCTGGCCGTCTATCGCGAGACCGGCGAGCGGTCGCGGTTGATGCTCGACGTCAGTGGACACCGAGCTGAGCGGCGTACGGCGCTGGAGGTGCAGGCGGCCGAGATCGTCGCCCAGGTCAAGGACTCCGGCGAGCAGGCCTCGCTGGAGCCGATGTCCCCCTTCGAGCGCAAGGTCGTGCACGACGTCGTTTCCGCAGCCGGTCTCAAGTCCGAGTCCGAGGGCGCCGAGCCGAAGCGGTACGTCGTGGTGCTGCCTGCGTGAGCGATGACGTTTCACGTGAAACAACACCCCCCGCGCCCGAGAGTGCGCAGGGGGTGTTTTCACGTGCCCTCCCGGTGGCCGAGCAGTTCGCGGAGTTGCTGACCCGGGAAGCCACCGTCCGCGGTCTGATCGGGCCGCGGGAGGTTCCCCGCCTGTGGGAGCGGCACCTGTTGAACTGTGCCGTCATCACCGAGCTGATCCCGCTGGGTAGCACGGTGTGCGACGTCGGCAGCGGGGCGGGACTGCCCGGAATCGTGCTCGCGATCCGTCGACCGGACCTCCAGGTGACTTTGCTGGAGCCTTTGCTGCGTCGCACCACGTTTCTGGAGCTCGCTGTGTCCACAATGGAGTTGTCCAACGTGCACGTCCGTCGAGGGCGGGCCGAGGAACTCGAGGGTGAGGCTGTGTTCGATGTGGTGACGTCGCGGGCGGTGGCGCCGATGGATCGACTCGCGCGGTGGTCACTGCCGCTGGTGCGGCCCGGTGGGCTCCTCCTGGCGATGAAGGGCTCGTCGGGCACGGACGAGCTCCAGTCAGCGCAAGGCGTGATCCGCCGGTTCGGAGGAGTCGATGCCACCGTCGAGGCCGTTGGTGGGATGTGGCTCGATCAGAAGGTGACAGTGGTGTCCATCCGAAAAGCCCATCAAAAGGCATGAAAGCGACCCGCCGGTGGAAACCATGACCGCGACGTTCGAGCGACCTGCCGGTTGGCTAGCTCGAGCCCGATGGAAGTTATCCACCGACCGGAGGTGGGCGCGTGAGCGTACCAATCCACAGACAGGGGGGGTTTATCCACAGGCCCCCGCTGTTTCACGTGAAACACAGCATGAGATCGGCACGGTGAATCAGGTGGAGTCAGCAGCAGTCGGGGTAATTCGCCACTCGGGGGTACAAACGGCGGCAGATTTTGCCGCGAGCGGGGTGAAGTACGACGAATCCACCCCTCTGGCCCGCGCGATCGAGCAACAACTGCTCGCCCGCCAGAGCCGTCGCCCCGGCACCGCGATGCCCCGCCCGGACCACACGCGGGTGATGGTGGTGGCCAACCAGAAGGGTGGCGTAGGCAAAACCACTACGGCCGTGAACATGGCGGTCGCGTTGGCCCAGCACGGGCTACGGGTCCTCGTTCTGGACCTCGACCCCCAGGGCAACGCCTCGACGGCACTGTCCATCGACCATCATCGCGGCACGCTCTCCACCTACGACGTACTCGTGGACGGCACCCCGCTGGCTGACGTGGTCCAGCCGCATCCCGACCTGGCGAACCTGTTCGTGGCGCCGGCGACGATCGACCTCGCGGGTGCCGAGATCGAGCTGGTCAGCGTGGTGGCACGCGAGAGCCGGCTGCGCAAGGCGCTCGCCGCGCACCCCCTGGTAGACGGCTCGGGCGAGGACCGGTTCGACTACGTCCTGATCGACTGCCCACCCTCCCTTGGGCTGCTCACGCTGAACGCGCTCGTCGCGGGCGTGGAGATGCTGATCCCGATCCAGGCGGAGTACTACGCCCTCGAGGGTCTGGGGCAGCTGCTGGAGACCGTGGAGATGGTGCGCACGCACCTGAACCAGGAACTGGTGGTGAGCACGATCCTGATCACGATGTACGACTCCCGGACAAACCTGGCGGCAGGCGTGGCGACCGAGGTCCGGACGCACTTCCGTGACCAGGTGCTCAGGACCGCGATCCCGCGCTCGGTCCGGGTCTCGGAGGCACCGAGCTACGGCCAGAGCGTGATGACCTACGATCCGGGTTCACCCGGTGCCCTCAGCTATCTGGAGGCGGCGCGCGAGCTTGCGCAGCGGGGAGCTCGTTCACCCGAAAGCGCTCAGATTGGCGCACAGACAACTTTTCACCCCGAAAGTGACCCGGCGAGTGACCGGGGAGGAGCTCGATGAGCAACAAGCAGCCCGCACCGCGGCGTGGCCTGGGCCGGGGACTGGGCTCCCTGATCCCGACCGGGCCGCCCGAGCAGCGGCCGAGTGGACGCGACGGGAGGGGCGATGCGGCCCCTCAGGGTGGCTACGTGGGCTCGCATGCGGCGCCCATCCTGACGGTGGCGCCGGTGGGTGGTGCCCCGGTCGTCCCCGACACGGAGCCGGCATCGAGCACGTCGACCCCGGTGGAGGAACGCCCGGCCGAGGTGCTCGGCGCCTACTTCGCGGAGCTCCCGGTCGACTCGATCACACCGAACGCGCGTCAGCCCCGGCAGGCCTTCGACGAGGAGTCCATGGCCGAGCTGGTGCACTCCATCAAGGAGGTCGGACTGCTCCAGCCGGTCGTGGTACGCCGGATCGGCGAGGCGTCGTACGAGCTGATCATGGGTGAGCGCCGCTGGCGGGCGACCCAGGAAGCGGGCTTCGACACCATCCCGGCGATCGTTCGCGAGACCGGTGACGACGACATGTTGCGTGATGCGTTGCTGGAGAACCTGCACCGCTCCGAGCTGAACCCGCTCGAGGAGGCGGCCGCCTATCGGCAGCTGCTGGACGACTTCGGCTGCACGCACGACGTGCTGGCGGGCCGGATCGGCCGCAGTCGACCGCAGATCAGCAACACCCTGCGGCTGCTCAACCTGTCTCCTGCCGTCCAGCGTCGCGTGGCCGCAGGCGTTCTCAGCGCAGGGCACGCCAGGGCGCTGCTCGGCGTCACCGATCCCAACGGTCAGGACCGTCTCGCCGGCCGGGTCGTCTCGGAGGGAATCTCCGTGCGTGGGCTCGAGGAGCTCGTGGCGGTCGGAGAGCTCGGTGAGGAGGACGAGGACCGACCCCGGGTGCGGTCGGCCCGCCCCATCGCGCCAGGGCTTGCCGAGCTCGGCGACCGGCTCAGTGATCGGCTCGACACCCGGGTCAAGGTCACCCT
>JBDSXU010000371.1:0-4840 GCA_039926005.1 Marmoricola sp. | reverse complement strand
GCCATGCCGATCGTCGGGGGTTGTGCCGAGGCGGTGGCCGTCGATGCTCGGATGGTGTTCCCGCTCCCCGATGTCGTCTCCTTCGCACAGGGGGCTGCGCTGCCCCTGAACTACCTGACGGCTCATCTGGCTCTCGTGCGACGAGGCCGACTTAGACAGGGTGAGGCAGTCATGGTCCAGGGCGCTGCCGGCGGGTTGGGGACTGCTGTCTGCTCGCTGGCCGGCGCCTCGGGTGCACGGGTGATAGCTGTTGTGTCGACGGACGAGAAGGCCGAGATCGTCAGGGCGGCGGGCGCCCATGAGGTCGTGCTCGCAGAAGGATTCAAGGATCGGGTTCGTCACCTCACGGGTGGGCGGGGGGTCGACATGGTCGTCGATCCTGTCGGTGGAGATCGCTTCACGGACTCGCTGCGGTCCCTCGCGAGCGAAGGCAGGCTGCTCGTTCTCGGTTTCGCAGGGGGTGACATCCCGACAGTGCGCACCAATCGCCTCCTGCTCACCAACACCTGCGTCATGGGCGTGGCGAGCAACGAACTGTGGACTCGCGACCCCGAATACCCGGCCGAGCAGTGGCGGGATCTGATCCCTCGTGTCGAGTCGGGAGCGATCGATCCACTCATCGGTGCAGAGTTCCCTTTGTCGGATGCTGCGTCCGCAATCCGCATGCTGGACGAGCGACGCGCATGCGGGAAGATCCTCATTCGGGTTCGCTGAGGTGGGCTAGGCCCGCGGTGTAGATGCAAGTCGAATGCCGCACTCACTGAGTCGCAGTGCTCAGAGGAGAACATGCAGTCGTCGATGCGAGCGCCCACACCGCTACGCGAGTCACGGGCTCGGAAAGGTGAAACGCACTCTTCTCGGCAGATCCGGTAGACCGTGCGAGCAAGCCGCGTTGCTCGGTGAGAACTTTCTTCTCTGCGTAAATGCGCCGGCTCCGCCGGCGCGCCCGGCTGCGGGCGGGCGCAAGCGCCCGTCCTCGCCCGGCCTTCACCGGGGACCAGTGCTGGTGTTGTTGACTGACCGCCGTTGTGACGGGGCCCCGTCTCCTGACCGCTCAGTGTCTGGACGTCGGGGCAGTTGTGATCGCAGGGTGATTGTCACCGCTGTCAGGGCCTCTCGGGCCATACCGCTGCGAGATCCCGGAGGCCCGACGGTGGTGGTCGAGCCGACGGGTGAAGTTACGCCTGATCGTCCACCGTCTCATCCGCTTCGAATTCCTCGGGGCTTTCAGTGAGGGCGATCCGGTCGTCGCGAGATGCAACGCGATCCTCCTTCGCGTGCTCCCGATCGAGAGCAGCACCTCGACGCAGCGGAAGGTCGTCACCGTACGCGTCACCTCTGGCTAACAAGTGTGCCTGGTCGAGGACCTGCTCTCGTGTTTCACCCCGCCTGTCCCGGGAGTCAGAAATGGAATCTCGCCTTTCAGCGGCAGCCAGGATCTCGTCCGCCGCAGCCATGCGCTCGGCCAGAGCCGTTTCGCGGACAGTCAAGGCCGCCTCGCGCTCGGCCAGTGCTTCCTCACGTCGACCAAGTGCAGCCTCGCGCTCGTCCGCTATCCGATTACGCTCGGGGCCACCGATACCCATATGTGGAGTGAAGCACACCAAGACGTGGGAGGGGGAGGGCGGCAATGCCATGACTAGGCCGCCGAGCGAGACGATTCCCCGGGTAATGGTGAGCACTCCCTCGACCCCTCACCCGTCGCCATCGTCAGGCGCCCATTGGGCCGCGGGGTGAGGTGGGGTGCGCGAGTTGTGATCTCGGGGCGATGTCACCGCTGTCCGGGCCTCTCGGGCTATACCGCTGGCGGAGATTGGTACGGCATTTCGCACAGGTCTGACCAGGTTTGGGTTGCGCGGCGCGCCCTGTCGACCGATCCGGCCGTCGCGGAGATCTCGGGGGTTGAGTGCAGGCTCGCAGCGCGGAAGAGTCATGGTCGTCACCGCAGCGAGGCTGCCTTCCGGCTCCGGATGTCAGTAGGCGAGCCTCCCAATGGAGGGAAGACTCATGCTGGACCAAGGAACCGTCACTGCGAACATCCCGGCCGCCGACCTCTCGCGTGCTCGCGCGTTCTACGCCGACAAGCTGGGACTCACCCCCTCGCAGGAGATGGAGGGAGTCATGCTGCTTTACCGCACCGCCGGCGGCTCGGCGTTCAGTGTCTACGAGACCGAATTCGCGGGACAGGCCGGCCACACGATCGCCCAGTGGCATGTCGACGACGTGGACGCTGCCGTGCGCGACCTCAAGGCGAAGGGGATCGCCTTCGAGCACTACGACATGCCCGGTGTCGACTGGAACGACGACGTGGCGTCGATGGGTGGCATGGGCAAGGCCGCGTGGTTCAAGGACAGTGAAGGCAACATCCTGTGCCTCGACGACGGCTTCCCGGAAGAACCGGGCAGCTAAGCCCGTTTGGCGGCGGCGAACACGGGGCAAACGCGCACGCTTCGCTCCCAAGTTCGCACGTTCGTTACTGACCGCAACGCTGACAGCAACCGGGGCGGACGGCTGCATCCTTCCCCGGCTGCCGCGCTGCCAGGTCACGCTCCATAGGGGAAGGTCCGGTCCCCGACCCACGCCGACCAGTGCCTGAAAAGTGGAAGGTCGGCGGTTCGACCCCGCCCCTGGCCACCGAATAGCAGGTCCTTGACCTGCAAGAACGCCTCCGCCGGACTCCGGCGGGGGCGTTGCTGTCTCTCGTGGTCATAGTTCTTTCTGGTCTCAGTTCCGCGCACGGGCGTCACGGCACCTGTCGTACGCCGCTCCGCTGGTGGCCTCCCCTGTCTCAGAACCGTGAATCCATGTACTTTGAGAGCCTGTCGTCCTAGACCCGGCGGCCCACCAAGAGTCGGCGAAGGCGGGACGACGCACGATGACGTTGCAACACAAGGCGAGCACCGATGCCCACAGGGCGTCGCACCGTTCTCAGGGCCACTCGTGGGCGACCGGCGATGCGCCGTGACGATAGCCGACGCGCACGTGGCGAGGGTGCGGGATCTGATCGCGCGCGAGAGGCCCGTTGACGAGGACAAGCCTGCCGCGACCGGGTGGTTGCAGCGGATGTGTCGGGCTGCGGTGCGTGAGCTTCCTGCGATGGGGGTCGGTGTCAGCCTCTTGTCCGAGGGGAGCGATCCCATGACTGTCGCTGCCTCGAGCGAGGCAAGCGCGCTTGTCGAAGAGCTTCAGTTCGCGCTGGGCGAGGGGCCCTGCATTGACGCGTACGCGTCGCGGAGCCCCGTCCTGGTTCCCGACCTCAGCGCTACGGCCACCGCCACCTGGCCCGGATACGCCCCGGCAGCTCACGAGCACGGCGTGCGTGCCGTGTTCGCTTTCCCGTTGCAGGTTGGCGCCGCGCGGTTGGGCGCGATGGACGTCTACCGCGACCACACGGGAAGCTTGTCGGCGCAGGCGCTGTCGAGTGCCCTGACCTTTGCCGAGGTCGCGCTGGCGGGGCTGCTGGATGCCGGGCAGGGTGCCGAAGATGTGAACGACCTGATCGACGATTCCGACGGCAACCGTTTCGAGGTGTACCAGGCGCAGGGCATGTTGATGGTCCAGCTCGGCGTCAAGGCCGGTGAAGCACTTGCCCGGCTACGTGCCTACGCCTACGCCCACGATCTGCGCCTGACCGACGTTGCTCACGACGTGATCGAGCGTAGAGTCGAGATGGAGTCCGACACGTGAAGACCTACCTGGCATCCTCTCGACTAGCGCAGCAGGCCACGAGGTCTGGCCCAACTCCAGGTGAAGAGGACGACCAACAATGACAACTATTGCGTCCGATCGACTGGCCCAAGTCTTCGTTGAGGCGGCAGACACCTTGGTCGACGAGTTCGACCTGATCGAGTTCCTGCAACGAGTCACCACCCACACATCCGACCTCGTAGCCGCGCGGGCCTGTGGCTTGTTGCTCGCTGATCATCGCGGACGACTTCAGCTGATGGCCGCCTCCGATGAGGGAGCCGAAATGCTCGAACTGTTCCAGGTGCAGGCACTCGAAGGCCCCTGCCAGGACTGTTACCGCGAAGGCGAGCCAATGATCAACGCTGACCTGGAACACGCCCAGGACCGGTGGCCACGATTCGCGCCGATGGCGGTCGCCGCAGGGTTCAAGTCGGTTCATGCGTTCCCCATGCGACTCCGAGGACAGGTCATTGGTGCCCTCAACATGTTCGGCACCCAGACCGGGCTGATGGACGATGCCGACGCCCGTGTCGTCCAGGCGTTGGCGGACATTGCCACCATTGGGCTGCTCCAGGAACGCGCAATCACCCGGGGGGAGGTCGTGACTGAACAACTGCAGTCCGCCTTGAACAGTCGCATCGTGGTCGAGCAGGCCAAGGGAGCTCTGGCACAGATCCACGGCGGTACGCCCGATGATGCCTTCACCAGGTTGCGCGACTACTGCCGTGCGCGCGGTCTCCGACTGGTTGAGGTGGCCTACTCGGTCACCACCGACCCCGGCAGCGTGCCCGAGCTCACCCGTCCGGCGGCCCGCTGACCTTTCGGCGGATCGGCTCAGTACGACCTGCTGCCACTAACGCAGCGACAGCGTCGCCAGACCCACACCGCCCAGGTGCGTCGCGAAGGCCAGGATCGTCAGAGAGTGGAACACCTCGTGAAAGCCGAACCACCGGGGCCACGGGTTTGGCCTCTGGAACCCGTAGACGACCCCGCCAATGGTGTACAGCCCACCCCCGGCCGCCAACATGATGAGAGTGGCCACCCCAACGCCGGCGTCCAGACGTGAAGCACCCTGCAGGAAGCCCGAACTGAACAGGACCGCCGACCACCCCAAAGCGACGTAGACCGATGTGTGCAGCCACCGCGGGGCGTT
>JBDSXU010000370.1:0-7805 GCA_039926005.1 Marmoricola sp. | reverse complement strand
TCGACGTCGTCGGGGCTCTGCACCAGCTGGATGTGCCCAGGGGCCTCCCCCGCGGTGCCCTCGACCTCTTCGTGACCCTCGTGGCCGATCAGCAAGATGTCGTAGGCGTCGGCCGCGAAGCGCTTCGCCTCGTGGTGAACCTTGGTCACGAGCGGGCAGGTGGCATCAATGGTCTTCAGTCCACGCTCGGCCGCTTGCTCGTGCACCAACGGCGAGACTCCGTGGGCGGAGAACACCACGGTCTTGCCTTCGGGGACCTCGTCGAGCTCCTCGACGAAGATCGCCCCGCGGGACTCGAGGTTCGCGACGACATGCTTGTTGTGCACGATCTGCTTGCGCACGTAGACCGGTGAGCCGTAGAGATCGAGCGCCTTCTCGACGGTGATCACGGCGCGGTCGACCCCGGCGCAGTAACCGCGCGGCGCGGCCAGTCGCACAGCGCGCTCGGCGTCGTCGGGCGAGAGGACGCTCGGCGTACCCAGGTCAGTCACTTCGGGGTCCCTGCGGGGCGTGAGCGCAGCAAGCGCCCGCTGCGATCGACGGAGCGTGGGGTGAAGTCATGAGTCAATCGTAGGTGCCGGGCCTTAGGGTCACCGCATGGCCATGGAGACCTCCCCCGAGCATCCAGCGCCCGTGCGCCAGATCACCCAGGCAATCGGCCAGTGGGTCGAACGCCTGGGTGCCGTGTGGGTCGAGGGTCAGGTCACCCAGATCTCCCGGCGCGGAGGCATGAACACCGTCTTTCTCACCCTGCGCGACAAGCTCGCGGACATCTCGGTCCCGGTCACCTGCAACCGGGGGGTGATCGACTCGCTGCCGACACCACTGGTGGAGGGCGCACAGATCGTGTGCCACGCCAAGCCCTCGTTCTACGCCAACCGGGGGACGCTGTCGCTCGCCGTACGCGAGATCAGACTGGTCGGCGAGGGCGAGCTGCTGGCGCGGCTGGAGCGCCGCCGCCAGCTCCTCGCAGCCGAGGGGCTCTTCGCCGAGGAGCGCAAGCGGCGCCTGCCGTTCCTGCCGCGCAACGTCGGCCTGGTCACCGCCGCGAACTCCGCCGCCGAGCGCGACGTGCTGGAGAACGGGAGACGGCGGTGGCCCGGGGTCCGCTTCACCGTGAAGTACGCCGCGATGCAGGGCATGCACGCCGCCCGAGAGGTCATCGAGGCCGTCGGTCTGCTGGACCGCGACCCTGAGGTCGATGTCATCGTCATCGCTCGTGGTGGTGGCTCGGTCGAGGACCTGCTTCCGTTCTCCGACGAGGCCCTGGTGCGTGCCGTCTTCTCGGCCACCACCCCGGTCGTCTCGGCGATCGGGCACGAGCCCGACTCCCCCATCCTCGACCTGGTCAGCGACCTACGCGCCTCGACGCCCACCGACGCGGCGAAGCGGGTGGTGCCCGACGTCGCCGAGGAGGCCCAGCGGGTGCTGCAGATGCGTGAGCGGGGACGGATGGCGATCCGCGGCCTGGTCGACCGTGAGCTGCACCACCTGGCTGCGCTGCGCTCACGTCCAGTCCTGGCGGATCCTCGCTCCGGGCTGGCCGAGCGGATGCAGGAGGTCGAGGGCTACCGCCAGCGGGCCCTGCGCACCTTCCGGCACCGGCTCGACCGCGGTGAAGACGACCTCGTGCACCAGGTGGCCAGGATCCGGGCACTCTCTCCGCTGGCCACGCTGCGCCGGGGCTACGCCGTGCTCTCCGACGCCGAGGGACAGGCGCTCTCGAGCGTCGCGACCCTCGAGCCCGGACACACCATCCACATCCGGGTGGCCGACGGCCGCATCGGTGCGACCACGACCTCGGTCGACCAGATCGACCTGATGCCCGACACCAGCGAGGACGACGATGAGTGAACAGCCCACCTACGAGGAAGCCCGCGACCAGCTGATCGAGGTGGTGCGGACACTGGAGCAGGGCGGCACCAGCCTGGCGGAGTCGCTCGCCTTGTGGGAGCAGGGCGAGGAGCTCGCCAAGGTCTGCCAGCGCGCGCTCGAGGGCGCCCGCGCCAGGCTCGACGAGGCCCTGGAGGAGTAGGTCAGCTGCGCAAGCGCAAGGTCCCGCCCTTCAAGGTGCCCGCGAAGTCGCGGATCTCCTTCTCGGGAGCCGTGCCCACCACCATCCAGGACTCGACCGTGCTGTCCCCCGTCTTCAACGAGCGGGCGACCGCGTAGTCGCCCCCCGCGTCGGTCCAGGTCTGCCAGGCCCGGCCGTCTATCGTGACGTCCTTGCCACGCTTGGCATCGGTGTCGACGTGCTCCGTGGCCAGGTCCTGGATGCTCGCCCGCGACTCCTCGACGCCGACGTACTTGCGCTTGTCGGTGAGGGTCCCGAGGTGCCAGGTCGGCGAGGTGCCTGGGGTGTACGCCGCACTGGTCGCCTTCCAGCCGCTCGGCAGCTGGTCCGGGGCCACCACGAGCAGCTTCTTTTCCGCCCGCCCGGCCTTCACCATCACCGTGTAGTCCACGGACTGGACAGGCGTCGGCTCGTTGTCCCGAGTCAGCGCCCGGAAGGCGGCGAAGGCGAGTACGGCCATGACGGTGACCACCATCGCGCCCACGAGTCCGCCCGAGGTGCGCGGATAACGCGGTGCACCGGTGGAGGCGGGGGCACGCGACTCGCTCATGGGGACATCCTGCCAACCGTGGTTGAGGTTACGATCACTGCCATGTCTGAGAGACACATCCCCGACTCGCTCACCGTCGCCCCCACCTACCCCGATCGCAACCTCGCGCTGGAACTGGTCCGCGTCACGGAGGCCGCGGCCATGGCTGCTGGCCGCTGGGTCGGCAGGGGGGACAAGAACGGCGCCGACGGGGTCGCCGTGAACGCGATGCGCACGTTGATCTCGACCGTCGGCATGCGCGGCACGGTGGTGATCGGCGAGGGCGAGAAGGACAACGCCCCGATGCTCTACAACGGCGAGGAGGTCGGCGACGGCGACGGTCCCGCCTGCGACGTTGCGGTCGACCCGATTGACGGCACCACGCTGGCCGCCAAGGGGATGGCCAACGCGATCGCGGTCCTGGCGGTCTCCCCCCGCGGGTCGATGTACGACCCCTCCGCGGTGTTCTACATGGAGAAGCTCGTGACCGGACCGGAGGCCGCCGACGTGGTCGACATCCGCTACCCAGTTGCCGAGAACATCCACCAGATCGCCAAGGCCAAGGGCAGCAAGCCCGTAGACGTCACCGTCGTCGTCCTCGACCGCCCACGACACTACGGCCTGGTCGACGATATCCGCGCGACGGGCGCCCGCATCAAGTTCATCACCGACGGCGACGTGGCCGGCGCCATCATGGCCGCACGCGAAGGCACCGGCGTGGACCTGCTGCTCGGCATCGGAGGCACCCCGGAGGGGATCATCTCCGCCTGTGCGATGAAATGCCTCGACGGCGTCATCCAGGGTCGGCTGTGGCCCACGGACGACGAGGAGAGGCAGCGCGCCATCGACGCCGGACACGACCTCGATCGCGTCCTCTACACCGCGGATCTCGTCTCCGGCGACGACTGCTTCTTCGTCGCGACCGGCATCACCGACGGCGAGCTGATGCAGGGAGTGCGCTACAAGGCGGGCGGTGCCTCGACCCACTCGCTGGTGATGCGCTCGCGCAGCGGCACGATCCGCTCGATCCACTCCGAGCACAAGCTGAGCAAGCTCAAGGCCTACGCCGACGTCGACTACGAGCGTTGAGCGGCCGCGCACTGTGATCGTCGTTGCCGGAGAGTCCCTCATCGATGTCGTCGTGGACCGCGACGGTGACTCCAGCGAGACACCGGGTGGTTCCCCACTGAACGTGGCCGTGGGCCTGGCACGTCTCGAGGTCCCCACGACCCTGATCAGCCAGGTCGGCCATGACGAGCGCGGCGGACTGGTGGTGCAGCACGTCACCGGAAGCGGCGCCGAGATCGTCGCTGTACCTACCTCGAGCGGTCGTACGTCGGTGGCCACCGCCCATCTCGACGAGAGCGGTGCGGCGAGCTACGACTTCGACCTCGAGTGGAGCCTGCCACGTCAGGAGCTCCCGCGCTGCCACGCGCTGCATGTCGGCTCGCTCGGCACCCTGCTGCAGCCGGGACGCGACAGCGTGCTCGACCTGGTGGAGCAGGCCTGCGCCCGCGACGGCTTCGTGAGCTTCGACGCCAACCTGCGTGAGTCCTTCGTCGAGGACCGCGACCGCATCCGGCGCGAGGTGAAGGAGCTCGCCGCCCGCTGCACCCTGGTCAAGCTCAGCGACGAGGACGCCCTGGTTCTGGACCCCGCGACCGACCCGGACGACTTCGCTCGCGAGCTGCTCGCTGGTGAGCGCACCCGGGTCGTGCTGCTCACCCGGGGATCCGAGGGCGGCACCGCGTTCACCGCCGACGACGAGATCAGTGCCCGTCCCCGTCAGATCGAGGTGGTCGACACCGTCGGCGCGGGAGACGCCTTCATGGCGGCCACGCTGGCGCAACTCTGGGACCTCGACGCGTTCCGGCATCCGGGACCTGGCCTGCCCTCCTCCCAGGAGGAACTCGCAAGGCTGCTGCGCGGAGCGATCGAGGTCGCCGCGATCACGTGTGAGCGACGCGGAGCGAACCCACCACGACGTCCGGAGCTGCCAGCAGGCTGGCCCGCCTGACCTGCTGGTCACGCAACGCGCTCAGCACGTGGTCCATCACGATCGGGTCCACCGCCATCCCGATGTGGCTGGTCCGCACCTCGACCTGCTCGGCGGCAGGGTCCAGGCACGCCCGCCAGTCGACGATGCCGTCACGCTGGCTGTAGATCGCGGTGAAGCCCAGGCCGGGCTCGAGGGTCAGCTGGCTCTCCTCCCACGACAACCTGGCACACTCGCCACCGAAGCAGTCGGAGCTCATCATCCCGCCGAAGCCGGCTCGGGTGAGCCTGGCGAGCATCTGGGCATCCCACGCGAGCACCTTGTGGATCGCGCCGGGCGCCAGCACGGGGCTGCCCATGCTGACGATTCCCTCGATCAGGTCGGGGCGGCGCGAGGCCAGGCCGCGGGCAAGCATGCCGCCGAGGCTGTGCCCGACGATGGTGACCCTGCGGTTGCGCCTGGACGCGATCGACTCCAGCCGGCGCTCGAGCTTGTCGGCCACCTGACGGGTGCAGCCCACGTTCACATGGATCTGGGCGCGGTAGGTGCGAAAGCCCTGGTGGCGAAGGAACAGCGACATCGCCTTGAGGGTGCCGTCGCCGGCCATGAAGCCCGGCACCAGGAGGACCGGGTCGTGGGCGGGGACGCGATGACTGCCGGCGTACGGCAGCAGCGCGCGGGCGCGACGGTCGCTCCGGGAGCGACGAATCAGGCGTGCTGCCTCGGTCACGGTGCTGGCTTCGCGGAAGAGGGCGCCGACCCCGTTGGGACCGTCATATCCTGCGGGCGACAGGAAGGAACCGATCGGTGAGTTCACTCAAGGAAGGTAGCGTTGTCAACTAGTTAATCGCGGTATTTCGGCACATCCTCAACAAATCGTGAGAGGCGGTCTAGATGACGATCCCGGTCTCCAAGGAGTTGTTCGCGCCCGTGGCCCCCGGCGTGGAGCTCTGCTACCAGACCTTCGGGAGCCCCGGCGGCGACCCCCTGCTGCTGGTGATGGGACTCGGTGGCCCGATGAACTGGTGGGACCCCGAGCTGTGCACGATGCTCGCGGAGGCTGGCTTCTTCGTCGTCCGTTTCGATAACCGCGACACGGGTCGCTCCACAAGGATTCCGGGGCGCGTCTCGCGCGGGCAGCTGGTGAAGTCCTTCCTCGGACGTGGCGGGCGGGTGCCCTACACGCTCAACGACATGGCCGCAGACGCGTTCGGGCTGATGGACCACCTCGGTTGGGACAGCGCCCACGTCGTGGGGGTCTCGATGGGCGGGATGATCGTGCAGACGATGGCCATCGAGCGGCCCGCCCGGGTCCGGTCGCTGACCTCGATCATGTCCACGCTGGGCAAGAAGAGCGTCGGCTGGCAGCACCCGTCGCTGCTGCCGCAGCTGATCGGCAAGCGCGCCGCCGGGCGCGAGGCCTACGTGGCCAGCTCCGCCCGGATGTGGCAGCTGATCGGGTCACCCGGCTTCGCGGCCGACCACGAGAAGGGACGCGCCCGAGCCGAGGAGACCTTCGACCGCGGCGTCTCCGCAAGCGGTGTGATGCGTCAGATGCTGGCCGTCCTGAACCAACCCAACCGCTCCCGGGACCTGGCTTCGCTGCGGATGCCGGCAGCGGTGGTGCACGGAGCCGCCGACAAGATGGTCCACGTCTCCGGTGGCCGGGCCACGGCCCGCGCGATCCCCGGGGCCGAGCTGCTGGTCATCGACGGGATGGGCCACGACATGCCGAGCGAGCTGTTCGAGACGCTCACCGAGATCATCCGGCGCACCGCGGACCGAGCCGGAACCGGCGCCCAGTCCGACCAGAAAGCGTGAACCTGCTGCTCCGGTGGTCGAGGTGACCACCGGAGCAGCGGGACTTCGGTCGTTACGCGCTCAGGCGCTCGCCGGTGTCGGCGTCGAAGACGTGCACCTGGTGGGGGTCTGTGGTCACGTGGAGCACATCACCCTTGTGGACGGTGTCGCGTCCGTTGACTCGCACGATCACGTTGTTCGGGGTGCCTTCGATACCACTCGTGCCGTAGACGAACGCATCCGAACCCAGCTCCTCCACGACCGTGATCGAGACGGGCAGCCCACCTTCGTCGGCAGAGACCTGGCGCCACGACTCGGGCCGCACACCGACGACGATGTCACCCTTCATCCTCTTGGCCGCGGCCTCGTCGACCGGGACGTGGTAGTCGCCGATCTTGGCCTTGCCGTCATGGGCGACGGCTGAGATCAGGTTCATCTGAGGAGAGCCGATGAAGCCGGCCACGAACAGGTTCACCGGGCGGTCGTAGAGCTTCAGCGGGCTGTCGACCTGTTGGAGGTAGCCGTCCTTCATCACGGCGACCCGGTCACCCAACGTCATGGCCTCGACCTGGTCGTGGGTGACGTAGACCGTGGTGACGCCGAGATCGGCCTGGAGCTTGGCGATGTCCGTGCGGGTCTGGACACGCATCTTCGCGTCGAGGTTCGACAGCGGCTCGTCCATGCAGAAGACCTGAGGCTTGCGGACGATCGCCCGACCCATCGCAACCCGCTGGCGCTGACCACCGGAGAGGGCCTTGGGTTTGCGGTCGAGGTATTCGGTGAGGTTGAGGATCCGGGCCGCCT
The DNA here is from genome assembly GCA_039926005.1 of Marmoricola sp. Lineage (GTDB taxonomy): Bacteria > Actinomycetota > Actinomycetes > Propionibacteriales > Nocardioidaceae > Marmoricola. The sequence goes on along the minus strand of JBDSXU010000370.1, from coordinate 602 downwards.
CCGCAACCGCCTTCTTGCGCTGGTCCGCCGGCATCTTGGCCATCTTCAGCGAGAACGCCATGTTGTCCGCCACGGTCATGTGCGGGTAGAGGGCGTAGTTCTGGAAGACCATGGCAATGTCACGGTCCTTCGGCGGCAGCTTGGTGACCTCCTTCTCGCCGATGTAGATCTTGCCGTCGTTGACTTCCTCGAGCCCGGCGAGCATCCGCAGGGTGGTGGACTTGCCGCACCCCGACGGGCCGACCAGGACCATGAACTCGCCGTCCTTGATCTCCAGATCGATGCCTGGAACTGCGGGCTTGTCCATGCCGGGATACCAGCGCTGGGCCTTTTCGAACGTGACTGTTGCCATGATTCATCTCCTCACCGGCAGGAACGTGCCGGACGATCCGTTGTAAGTGACGTCCGTCACCCTAGATGCCCGCCCCCATCCGGGGGAAGATCCCTGCTGGAACGATTCAGCACGGTCGGTCGATCGGTGCCTCCAGCTCGAGCCCGGCGCCGTCGGCTCGCCACCGCACAGGCACGGGGTCGCGGACCCCACCCACGAAGGCTCCGTCGGGACCGGTGTTCGCGAAGGCCAGGAAGTACGCCGCACCGCC
>JBDSXU010000369.1:0-3412 GCA_039926005.1 Marmoricola sp. | reverse complement strand
GGTGCCGTGCTCCGAGCGCAGCGTGAAGTCCTCCTCGCCCCCGGCCGGCGCGGCGTCCGCGGCCGGGTTGGGGATCGCGTAGACGGCGTCGCGCCAGTCCTGCTCCGCCTCCGACTGCGCCGCCTCGGCCAGCTTCACGTCGGCGGCCAGCGTCTTGGTGCGGGCCAGCAGGTCGGCCTTCTCCTCACCCTGTGCCTTGGCGATCAGCTTGCCGAGCTGCTTCTGCTCGGCGCGCAGCTGCTCGAACTTGGCGATCGCGGTGCGGCGGGCCGAGTCGGACTCCAGCGCAACGTCGACCACCGATCCGGACAGTCCTCGCTTCGCCTGGGCGGTTCGGATCAGGTCGGGGTCGTCGCGGAGAAGTCGTGGGTCGATCACGGCCCGAGACTAACTGTCGCGGGTCGCGGTGAACTACTCAGTGGGAGGCAGGACCAGCGAGAATGCGGCCGCGACCGGTGCCACCGACGCGCTCGGCTTGCCGTAGGCGGTCCACTTCGCGCCGTCCTTCGGCAGGTAGTAAGTCGTCACGGTCGGGTCGTCGGCGCAGAACGTCCAGGTGACACCCGCGCCCGTGGTGAACCCCGCGCCGAGACGGCACGGGCTCGCGGGCAGCTTGGAGAGCGCTGGTGAGTCTGCCGGGAGAACGGTCCCGCCGCGGCGAGTCACAGGGCTGGTGTCCGCGGGACCTTGTCCGGCGGGCTTGGTCGCGTCGCTGTCGATGCTCTCCACCCACGGCTCGCCGGTGTTGGGGTCGAAGCCGTTGGTGAAGACCCAGTTGCCCGTCGCCAGGCGGGGCTCCGGGGCGGCTCTGCCACCGGCAACGTTGAGCGACCAGACCCTGTTCTTGGTGTCCACGACCCGCAAGGTGTCCTCGCGGTTGGGGTCGAAGGCCCAGCCGACCGGGCGCACGTCGTCGTGGCCGGTGCGCTGGCGGATGTCGATGATCTTCGTGGTGCCGCTGGTGATCGAGTAGACCTTGAGCCGACCGCTGCCCTCCTCGCCACGCGAGATGCCCGTGTCGGGGATCGCCCAGAGACGGCTGGAGCTGACCAGGAGCCCAGCCTCCTCGGGGGTAGCACTCGCGGCCTGGACGCCGGGCATCTGGTGTGCCGTCGCCTTCCCGGTCGAGGGGTTGTAGACGATGTAGGTCGTCTTGCTGGTCTCGGCGTCGCTTCCCGTGGCGGTGCTCATGCCGAGCAGCCAGTCGCCCTCACCGGGGGTGGTGTCCACGGCGTCGGCGGCCGGTGAGGAGGAGGGAGTCTGCTCGGGCTTCTTCTGGCCGTCCTTCGTCTTGACCTCGACGTTGCCGCATCCAGCGGCCAGGAGCAGCGTCGCCAGGACCGCCCCCACAGGGGCGATTGGCAGCCGGGAAATCGTTCGACGCATGTGGTCCCCCTTCATCCGACGCCATGGTCTTGAATGGTCCACATGGCCAGGTCCGCTCGTGGAAGATGATCCCACACCAGCCCCCACCGACGTAGGACATCACATGCAACCTCGCGTCGAGCCTCGACGTGGCTGAAGCCGAGCTGCGCCCCTCCAGATTGAGTTGGGGCGCTCTGTGCTTCGTCCTGTTCGCGGTGCTGACCGTCCTGGTGAAGTCGGCCTGGCAACCACTCCAGGACCTGGACACGTCCTGGGGCACCTGGCCGGAGTCGTTCACCGGTGCCCACCAGGGCGTCTACCAGTTCTGGCACTACCTGGGAAGCGCGACCACCACGCTTCCCATGGCCGCGGCAACCGCGGTGGTCGCCGTGGCGCTAGAGGCCAAGGGACACCGGCGGGCGGCAATCTGGACGGTCGTGGTGATGGCGAGCATCGGTGCCGCCACGGCCGTGCTCAAGCAGCTGGTCGGACGGGAGCGTCCGATCTGGGACCACCCGGTGACGGAGCTGCACAGCTACTCCTTCCCTTCGGGCCACTCCTCGGGCATCGTCGGTGCGACGGGCGTGGCGATCGTGCTCACCCACATGCTGGTCCGGCGGCGCGTCGTACGACGGACGGTGACGGGGATCTCGGTCGCGCTGGTCCTGCTCGTCGGTGCCGACCGGATCTTCCTCGGCGTGCACAACCTCTCCGACGTGGTCGCCGGCTACCTGCTCGGGGCAGGGATCGTGTTGTTGTGGTCGGGGTTCTACGACCCGACTCCGCGTTCGATCGCGACCGTGAACGCGCCGCTCGCCGATGCGGTGCCGAACGAGCGCAAGAAGCTCGCGGTCATCCTCAACCCCATCAAGATCGATGACGCCGGGCAGTTCCGCACCCTGGTCGAGTCGCTGGCGCTCGATGCCGGGTTCGCGTCGGTCGTGTGGTGGGAGACGAGCGTCGAGGACACCGGCTACGGGATGGCGCACGAGGCGGCCGTCGGCGGCTGTGACCTCGTGCTGGCGATCGGCGGCGACGGCACCATCCGTGCCGTGTGTGAGGAGCTGGCCGGCACCGGCATCCCGGTCGGCATCGTGCCCGCCGGCACGGGCAACCTGCTGGCGCGCAACCTCGACATCCCGCTCTACCTCCGTGCTGCCGTCGACGTCGGGCTCAACGGGCAGGACCGCGCGATCGACATGGTCGAGGTGACCGGCGACAAGATGGAGGACGCGACGTTCCTGGTGATGGCCGGGATGGGCTTCGACGCCGCGATCATGGAAGGCGTCAACGATGACATCAAGGCTCGCCTCGGGTGGGTGGCCTACGTCTGGTCGGCGCTCAAGTCGCTGATGTTCCCGGCGATCCGCGTGGAGATCTCGGTGGATGGCGGGGAGTTCACCCGCCACCGTGCCCGCACTATCGTGATCGGCAACGTCGGATCCCTCCAAGGTGGGATGCCCCTGATCCCGGACGCCGTCATCGACGACGGCCAGCTCGACGTGGTGCTCCTCTACCCGCGGCGGTTCCTGTCCTGGCTGCCGCTCGCCGCCCGGGTGCTTACCAAGAACAAGCGCACCGATGAGCTGATCACTCGGATGACGGGCCGCGAGGTCGTCGTGCGCGCGGGCGCCGACGCGCCCCGCCAGCTCGACGGTGACCTGATCGCCCCCGGCAAGGAGCTGCGAGCGACCTGCGTGCACGGGCGGGTGCTGGTGCGAGTGCCGCGCTGAAGGCTCTTCTGGTTGACCAGTCGGACCTGCGACGCCGCGGATCCCTCAGGCGGTCGGGTCGAGGAAGAAGACCGGGATCGTCCGGTCGGTGTGCTCGGCGTACTTCGCATAGTTGGGCCAGGTCTTGATCATGTGCTCCCACAGGCGCTCGCGCTCGGGGCCGGTGATCTCGCGTACGACGGCCTGCTGGCTGACCCCCGCCCACGACGACACCGACCCGCTCACCCTCCTCCACCGCGGCGCGGACGTTGACCACCCACACCGGCTTCTTCTCACCGCCGAAGTTGGACCCGGCGATCAGGTTGCCCGATTCG
>JBDSXU010000368.1:0-3183 GCA_039926005.1 Marmoricola sp. | reverse complement strand
TGCTCACAGGCGCGCTGCATCGACACGTGAGACCCATTGGTCCCTAGTCGGTTGCAGGAGGTGCGGAGGTGAGCTCCACGTTCGATCACGGGGTCGTGCACCCGGTCCTTGCGTGCGTAGAGGCCATGGAGTCCGCCCTCAAGGAGACTGTCGACGTCGAGGTCATCTTCATGGCGCCGGCCGACAAGCGGGCAGCGTTGGAGCTGACTCGGGTCGAGGCGCGGGTGGCCGGTCTGAAGCTGCGGGTGATGGCCGTCTGCGACGATGTGGCCGTGGCCGGGGGGGCCCGTGACGTCGCCGCTTTGGTGACCCATCACACCCGCACCGACGCGGGGGCGAACCGTCGCGATCTGATGCTCGCGCTGGCGCTGGACAGGCGTTGGACCCAGGTCGCTGGCGCGCTCGGTCAGGGTGAGGTGAACGTGGCGCAGGCGCAGGTGATCTGCCATGCGCTCGAGGAGCTGCCCGCGGAGGAGGTCGGCGCCGAGCTGCTCGCCAAGGCCGAAGCGCACGTGGTGGAGAAGGCAGCTGAGTTCGGGCCCCGCGAGCTGGGTGGCTGGGCCGGCGGATCCTCGACATCCTCGCCCCCGAGATCGGTGAGCAGCACGAGGCCGAACAGCTCGCCAAGGAAGAACAACGAGCCGAGCGCGAGACCAGCCTGATCAGCAAGCGCCTCGGTGAGGGCAGCACCCGGATCACCATCAACTTCCCCGACGCGATCGCGACCCGGTTGAACACCTACCTCGAGGCGTTCACCTCACCCCGACACCTCGGCAGTGGGGAAGCCGACCGGATCCCGGTCGCGCGCAAGCGCGGCCAGGCGTTCTGCTCACTCATGGAGGCCATCGACCCGCACCGGATGCCCACCCACGGCGGGGACGCGACCACGGTGATCGTCACCATCTCTTTGGAGGAGCTGGCCAAGGAGCTCGGCACCGGCGAGCTCGGCCCCTCCGACAAGCTGACCGCGGGGGAGGTACGCCGGCTGGCGTGCACCGCCTCCATCATCCCGGCTGTTCAAGCCGGCCCAGCGCAAGGCGATGATCATCCGCGACCGCGGCCGCGAATGCCGCGCCGATGGCTGCACCATCCCCGCCGTGTGGTGCGAGGCCCACCACTGGGGGACGCCCTGGGCCAGGGGCGGCCTCACCGACCTCAAGGATGGTCTGCTCCTGTGCTCGTGGCACCACCACCGGGCCCATGACGACACCTACCACGCCAGCCGGATGCCCAACGGAGACGTGCGCTTCAACAAGCGAACGTGAGCCGGGCTGCGTCGGACGCGGCCCGCGACCGCTGAGTAGGGTGCGGCGCATGGCGACGCCCGAACGAGCTGAGGCGGGTCTGCCGTTCGACCCCATCGACGAGGCGGCCCGGCAGTGGGCCGCGCGCTGGGAGGGAGTCCCCCAGATGCACGCGGTCACCTCCTTGATGCGCGTCCAGCAGCTGGTCATCGGTCGGCTCGACGCGTTGCTCAAGCCGTTCGGGTTGACCTTCGCCCGTTACGAGGCGCTGGTGCTGCTCTCCTTCTCCTCCCGAGGTTCGCTGCCCCTGGGCAAGATGGGCGAGCGGTTGCAGGTGCATCCGACGTCGGTGACCTCGATCGTCGACCGGCTGGAGTCTGCTGGACTCGTCGTCCGCCGACGGCATCCCGACGACGGCCGCGGCGTGCTCGCCGAGATCACCCCGAGCGGTCGCGAGCTGGTCGAGCTCGCCACTGCCGAGCTCGTCGGGGCCGATTTCGGGCTCGGGGCCCTCGACGAGGATGCCCTCGGCGAGCTGTCCTCGTTGCTGCGACCGATCCGGAAGTCCGCCGGCGACTTCTGATGACCGACTCCGATGCCGTACGCCGAGTCGCCCTCGCGTTGCCCCGCACCTACGAACGTCAGGTGCGCGGCCGTGCGAAGCTGAAGGTCAGGCAGATCGTGTTCGCTGCGTTCTCGGCGGACGAGCTGGCGATGGGCTTCGGGTTTCCCAGGGCCGAACGGGACGGGCTGGTCGCTTCCGCGCCGGAGGTCTTCTTCCTTCCGCCGAAGGGAGACCTGCGCTACCAGTGGGTGTGCGCCCACCTGCCTGTCCTTGGCGAGGACGAGATGCGCGAGCTGGTCGTCGATGCCTGGCGGATGTGCGTCCCGATGATGCTGCACGAGCTTCCCGAGCTGCCCCCACCGACCGCAAGGGTGTGGAACCTGGTCGACCAGCAGGACTGGCCCGCGGTCCGCCCGTTGCTGCATCCCTACCTGCACTTCCAGGACGGTTCGACCCGGCTGCGCGGACGGACCAGGGTGATGACCCACCTCTGCGACGGGCCGACGCCGAGGCCGCCGACGGAGGTCGAGGTGCGAGACGGACAGCTCTATCGCTGGGTCCGTTGAAACGGGCCGCTGGTGGAAACTAGTAGGACGTCCTACTATCTCTCCATGAACGCACGCGAACGCTGGCAGGACCGCTACTCGAGGTCGCGGGTACGCGACGCCGACTTCACCACGCTTTCGCAGATGGAGGTCGAACCGGCCTACGGCCCCAGCGACTCCCAGGCCGCAGGCCTGCCCGAGGGCCAGTGGCCCGGCGAGTTCCCCTACACGCGCGGGCTCTATGCGACCGGCTACCGCGGCCGCAGCTGGACGATCCGGCAGTTCGCCGGGTTCGGCAACGCCCAGCAGACCAACGAGCGCTACAAGATGATCCTCGGGCGCGGGGGTGGCGGGCTCTCGGTTGCCTTCGACATGCCCACGCTGATGGGTTACGACTCCGACGACTCCAAGAGCCTCGGTGAGGTCGGGCACTGTGGCGTCGCGATCGACTCCGCCTCCGACATGGACGTGCTCTTCGACGGCATCTCGCTCGACGAGGTCACCACCTCGATGACGATCAGCGGTCCCGCCGTACCCGTGTTCTGCATGTACCTCGTCGCCGCGGAGCGCCAGGGCGCCGACATCGGCAAACTCAACGGCACGCTGCAGACCGACATCTTCAAGGAATACATCGCGCAGAAGGAGTGGCTCTTCGGTCCCGAGCCGCACCTGAGGTTGATCGGTGACCTGATGGAGTACTGCGCGGAGAAGATCCCGGCGTACAAGCCGCTCAGCGTCTCCGGCTACCACATCCGCGAGGCCGGCTCGACGGCCGCGCAGGAGCTCGCGTTCACCCTCGCGGACGGGTTCGGCTACATCGAGCTCGGGC
>JBDSXU010000367.1:0-4483 GCA_039926005.1 Marmoricola sp. | reverse complement strand
CACGTTCTTGTCGATGATCGCGTTGCGCACGATCGCACCTGCCCCCACCCGCACGCCTGGCAGCAGCACCGAGTCGGAGACCTCCGCCCCGCTGTCGACGTAACAGGCCGGCGACAGCACCGACTTGCTGACCGAGCCCCCAGTGACGACCACTCCGGGCGACAGGATCGAGTTGTGCGCCTTGACAAGAGCCCCGTCATGCCCCTCGACCAGCTTGGCCGGCGGGTGCGGCCCGTAGCTGGTGTAGATCGGCCACTGGGCGTTGTAGAGGTTGAACACCGGCAACGGCGCCACGAGGTCCATGTGGGCCGCGTAGTAGGACCGCATCGTCCCGACGTCGCGCCAATAGCCCCGGTCCCGGTCGTTGGAGCCGGGCACAACGTTGTTCTTGTAGTCGTAGACGCCCGACTCCGTCCGGTCCACGAACCAGGGCACGATGTCGCCTCCCATGTCGTGCTTGGACCGCTCCAGCTCCGCGTCCCGGGTGACCGCGTCACGCAGCGCGTCCGCGTCGAAGACGTAGTTGCCCATGGAGGCCAGCACCTCGTGCGGCGCGTCCGCGAGTCCGACCGGGTCCTTCGGCTTCTCAAGGAACGCGCGGATCCGTTCCGGCGACTGCGGGTCCATGTCGATCACGCCGAACTGGTCGGCGAGCTCGATGGGCTGCCGGATCGCCGCCACCGTGCACCCGGCACCGGACTCGACGTGCGCGTCGACCATCTGGGAGAAGTCCATCCGGTAGACGTGGTCTGCTCCCACCACCACGACGATTTCCGGACGCTCGTCGGTCAGCAGGTTGAGCGACTGGTAGATCGCGTCGGCGCTGCCGAGATACCACCTCTTGCCCACCCGCTGCTGCGCGGGAACGGGTGTCACGTAGTTGCCCAGCAGCGTCGACATCCGCCACGTGGTCGTGACGTGCCGGTCGAGGCTGTGCGACTTGTACTGCGTCAGCACGACGACCTTGAGGTAGCCCGAGTTCACGACGTTCGACAGGGCGAAGTCGATGAGCCGGTAGATACCGCCGAACGGCACCGCCGGTTTGGCGCGGTCGGCGGTGAGTGGCATCAACCGTTTTCCCTCACCTCCGGCGAGCACGATGGCGAGGACATTCTTGCGTGTGGATGAGGCGCTCATGAAGAGAACCTAGTGGGGGTCGGGAACAGCGGTCGACCCCAAACGCTGAAGAGAAGTAGGTTCTCCGTATGCGAATCGATGTCGTCTCTCGTGAGTACCCGCCCGATGTCTACGGAGGCGCCGGCGTTCACGTCGCCGAGCTGGTCCGGGCCCTTCGAGCCGTTCCCGACGTAGACGCGCGCGTCCACTGCTTCGGTGACGAGCGTCCCGAAGCCGGCACCACGGGGTACGCCGACCCGCCGGGCCTGACCGAGGCGAACGCAGCCATCCGCACACTCGGCGTCGACCTCCAGATGGTCCAGGGCATCTCCGGGACCGACGTCGTGCATTCACACACCTGGTACGCCAACATGGCCGGACACCTGGCCAAGCTCCTCCACGGGGTGCCGCACGTCGTGACGGCGCACAGCCTGGAGCCGATGCGCCCGTGGAAGGCCGAGCAGCTCGGCGGTGGCTACGCCGTCTCGAGCTGGGCCGAACAGACGGCCTACGAGGCTGCCGACGCCGTCATCGGGGTAAGCGCCGCCATGCGCGACGACATCCTCCGCAGCTATCCCGCCATCGACCCCGACCGGGTCAAGGTCGTGCACAACGGCATCGACACCGACGACTGGCGGCCCGTTCACGACGCACGCCGGGTGCAGGAGCTCGGGGTCGACCCCAACCGCCACAGCGTGATCTTCGTCGGACGGATCACCCGGCAGAAGGGTCTCCCGCTCTTCCTCCGCGCGGCCGCCGAGCTGCCCCCGGAGGTCCAGCTCGTGCTGTGTGCCGGCGCACCCGACACCAAGGAGATCGAGACGGAGGTCCAGGGCCTGGTGGACGGGCTGGCTCGGGACCGCGAGGGAGTGGTGTGGATCCGGGAGATGCTGCCGCGTCCCGACGTGGTCACGCTCCTCACGGCGGCGACCGTGTTCGCGTGTCCGTCGATCTACGAGCCGTTGGGCATCGTCAACCTCGAGGCGATGGCGTGTGAGACGGCCGTGGTGGCGACCGCCACGGGAGGCATCCCGGAGGTGGTCGTGGACGGAGAGACCGGGTGGCTGGTGCCCATCGAACAGGCCACCGACGGCACCGGCACCCCGTTGGACCCGGACCGTTACGTCGCTGACTTCGCGGCCGCGCTGATCGAAGCGGTGGACGACTCGGAGGTCGCCCGCGAGCGTGGACTCGCCGGCCGGGCTCGCGCGAAGGAGTCGTTCAGCTGGCCGGCGATCGCCGAGCAGACCCTGGAGATCTACCGCTCCCTCATCTAGGTGGGAGAGCCACGAGCTCCTCGAGCACCGCGCGGAAGGCCCGGTAGCGGCGCTCCCCCACGCGCTGGGCCCAGTCCTCCTCGATCCGGAGGGCGCGGGCGGTCACCCGCGCGATCAGCCGGTTCCCCTTCGGCGTACGACGGACCAGGCGGATGCGACGGTCGGCGGAGTCCTGCTGCACCTTCAGGTGACCGCTGGCGACGAGGGTGGTGACGAACTGACCGCACCCTTGCTTGCTCATGCCGACCCGCTCGCCCAGGTCGGTGACGCTGACCCCTTCCGGCGGAACCGACGAGATCACCCGGAAGTGGGACTGTCGGAGGCCACCCCAGTCTTCTGCTGCATAGACATCGCGGACCTCACGGAACAACAGGCCCATCAGGAGCGGGACGTGTAGTTCCTCGAGGGGATATCCCTTGACACTGGTCATAAAGCAACTTTACCTTCTTGGAGAGTAGTAAATCTACTTTCCTACTGACGGAGGTCCGCGATGAACGACCGCAGCGCTCTCGGAACCGCCGACGTCACCGACGACCAGCTGACCGGCATGGTCGCCGACCTGTTGGGCACCGACCCGGTGGAGACGAAGCTCCTGAGCTCGTCCGCCGAGGAAGTGGACTACGACATAGCGGCCATCACCACCGCCGGGCGCTTCTGGGTCCGCGGCAGTGTGGGGGTCCGCGGTGGCGAACTGCCGTTCCAGCTCTTCGTCAAACACATACAGGCCTGGTCGCGGTCGCCGCTGTTCCAGAACGTCCCTGTCGAGCTGCAGCCGATGGCCGCCGCCGGCGTGCCCTGGCGGACCGAGCCTCTCGCCTACCGCTCCGATCTGGGCCGACGCCTGCCGGTCGGCCTGCGCATGCCGCGTGCACTCGGGATCTTCGACCTCGACGAGTTGTCCGCCAGCGTGTGGCTCGAGGTCATCAAGACGCGGCCGGTGGTCTGGGATCTCGATCGCTACCGCCGCGCGGGCTACCTGCTCGGTCGTGTCGCGGCCAACCCGCGGGTGCGGGAGCTGGCGAGTGTCGGGAAGTTCGACTTCCAGGTCAGCGACTACCTCAACGGCCGTCTTCGCGGACAGGTGCTGCCAATGCTTGCCGAGGAAGGCATCTGGATGCATCCGCTGGTCGCCGGCGCCTTCGAGCCAGAGCTGCGCGAGCGACTGCTGGAGGCGGCGGATCTGGCGCCGGCCTACGCCGAGGAGCTGTCAGAGTTCCCCTTGTCCACCAGCCATGGCGACGCCTGCCCCAACAACCTGCTCGTGCCGGCCGAGGACGACGGGTTCGTGCTGATCGACTACGGCTTCTGGGGCGAGATGCCGATCGGCTTCGACCTCTCCCAGCTCCTCGTCGGAGACGTCCAGGTCGGGCGTCGAGGCGCTGGGGACCTGCACGACCTCGAGGACACCCTCCTGGCTGCCTACGTGCTGGGCCTGCGAGCCGAGGGCTGCGAGGTCCCGGAGGCCGCCGTGCGACGTGCGCACGCCCTCCAGCTGATGATCTTCACCGGACTCTCCACGCTGCCCTTCGAACACCTCGGCAGAGAGCCGACGCCAGAGGTGCACGCCATCGCCCGGGAGCGCGCCGCCATCGCCCGGTTCAGCCTCGACCTGCTCGATCGAGCTCACCTGACCGGGGAGACAGCCCTGTCGTAGCCTGCAGCCATGGAGCGCGGTCCCCGGTGGACGGAGGCCGTGCGGTCCCGGGACCGGATCCCGAGGAGCGCGACGTCCTCCGCCCGTCCTGAGCCCTACGGGCGCTGTTCCCCGGACTCCGAGTCACGGTCTACGCCTTCGACCACATTGGAGGGATCGCCCTCAGAGTCCTCCTCGTCGAGCATCGTCATCTCGTCGAACGGCAAATCACCGGCGAGGACGGAGTCGAGCCGCTCCCGGTTCAGTGTGCCGGTCCAGTGACCGACGAGCACCGTGGCCACCCCGTTGCCCGCGAAGTTGGTCAGCGCCCGGGCCTCGGACATGAACCGGTCGATGCCGACGATCAGGCCGACACCGTCGAGCAGCTCTGGCCGGTGCGAGGAGAGACCACCGGCGAGCGTGGCGAGTCCGGCGCCGGAGACACCTGCGGCGCCCT
>JBDSXU010000366.1:0-4719 GCA_039926005.1 Marmoricola sp. | reverse complement strand
TGGTCAGCAGCGAGTTGCCGAAGGGCATCCAAGTCGACGTACTCCCCAGCGGCACCGGCTGCGCCGACTGCGGCGCCACTGACCCACTCGGCTGGTGGCTGCACCTGCGCCGCTGCGCCGAGTGCGGACACATCGGGTGCTGCGACACCTCCCCCGCCCAGCACGCGACCGCACACGCGGAGTCGACGGGTCACCACGTCATCCAGAGCTTCGAGCCGGGCGAGGACTGGTTCTACGACTACGAGACCGGCCAGGCCTTCGACGGACCAACCCTCGCACCGCCCGAGTCGAGGCCGGAGGACCACACCGCACCCGGGCCGCAGGACCGGGTGCCCCGGGACTGGATGCAGCACGTCCACCGCTGAGTGCGCTCAGGTGACCGACGCCGGCTCGGTAGGCCTGGTGTCCGGTCCTTGCGGGTCGGGCTACGAATGCGAGCCGCGAGGCCTTTGTCCCGGGCTCGTTATGGAGGATGATTGTGGTGTCCTTCGTGACTCCTGGAGCAGAAGATGGCACGCATCCCCAGACCTCGCCACACCTCCGAGGAACGCCCTGAAGACCTCGTCGGAGTCAGGCAACCCGTTGGGCGAGTGATCGTCGTCGGCGCTGGGATGGCCGGGCTGACCGTCGCCAACGCCTTGACGCACAGCGGGGTCGAGTGCGTGGTTCTGGAGGCCCGCGACCGTGTGGGCGGACGGGTGCACACCGTCGACCTCGCAGGCTCGCCGGTGGACCTGGGTGCCTCCTGGATCCACCACCCGATCGGCAACCCGCTGCGTGCCTTCGTCGCGCAGGCCGGCATCCCCGTCCGTGAGGGCAACCCCCTGTCAGCGTTGGCCGGCTACGACCTCGGCGCTGAACGTCGCCTGTTCCCAGACGAGCTCCGGGACAATCTCACCCTGGTCTTCGAGACCTTCCCGGGGGCACTCGATGCGCTGCAGGCCGAGCTCGGGGCGGACGCCTCGGTCGCTGACGGGATCGGGGTCTTCGTGTCCCGCGCGGGCCTCGCCGGCGATTCCGCCCGGCGAGCACGCCAGGCGTTGCGGGCCGTGGTCGAGGCCGACGGCGCGGACCTGGCCGAGCACCAATCACTGCGCTGGCTGTGCAACGAGGTGGAGTACGACGGGGACCTCTTCGGTGACCTGCCCGTCGGGGGATACCGCCAGATCGTGGACGAGATGTGCACCGGTCTCGACGTACGCCTCGGGGCCGATGTCGACGAGGTCGAGGTCTCCGCGGGCGGCGTCCGAGTTCAGTGTGCGAACGGCACCACCGAGGTCGGGTCGCACGCCGTGGTGACGGCTCCACTCGGCGTGCTGAAACAGGGCAGCATCCGGTTCTCCCCCGCCCTTCCGACTGACCACGCCGCAGCGATCGGGCGGCTCGGGTTCGGTCACTACGAGAAGGTGGCGCTGCGGTTCGACGAACCGTTCTGGCGCCGCTCGGGTCTTGGGCACATGGTGATCTTTCCCCGCGATCCCGCCGAGGCGACCCTGTGGGTCATCAACCAGGACGCCTTCGGTGCAGGCCCGATCCTGGTGTGCGAGGTCCTGCACAGCGCCTCTGGCCACGTGTTGGGTCGAAGCCGGGGCGAAGCCGTCGACTGGGCCCTGGGAATGCTCGCGCACGCGGTCGGTCACGCATGTCCCCCGCCGTCCGCCGTGGCCGTGACGTCGTGGGCGGACGATCCGCACTGTGGCGGCAGCTACACCCACGTACGCCCCGGCGCATCACCCAGTGATGCCGATCTGCTCGGTCAGCCAGTGGGCGGCCGCCTGCTCTTCGCCGGGGAACACACCCAGAGTGACCGCCTCGGGTACGCGGACGGGGCGATGTCCAGCGGGATCCGGGAGGCTGCACGCCTGCTCAACCGCCGCGACGTGCAGGTCCACGGCTCCTCGCACACTGAGGCTCTCCAAATCCTGGAAGGCTAGAAGGCTAGAAGGCTGGGACCGGCTCGCGATCTCCGCAAGTCGTTGGGGGCAGGGAGGGGTCTCGTGACGGACATCGATATCTCCGCTGCACTGGATGCGGTCGACTGCCTCCGCGGGCGCGAACGGGAGGTGGAGAAGCTTCCCGGCGGCCTGACCAACATCAACCTCAAGGTGACCACAATGGAGGTCACGGTCGTCGTACGCATCGGTCAGCCTGGCAGCGCGCTGCTCGCCATCGACCGTCAGGCCGAGCACGCCAACTCGCGCGCGGCCGAGCAGGCTGGAGTCGGTGCGCCAGTGGTGCAGTTCGTCGAGGATCCCGAGCTGTTGGTGATCGAGTACCTCGACGGAAGGACATTCACCGACGATGACCTTCGTCACGGCGGGTACCTTCCCCGCGTTGCCGCGGCTTGCAGGCAGCTCCACTCGGGACCGCGTTTCGTCAACGACTTCGACATGTTCGAGCGGCGCGGCACCTATCTGGGAACCGTCCGGGAACGCGGTTTCAGGCTTCCGAAGGGCTATCTGGAGTTCGAGGACCAGCTGGACCAGATCCGGCGCGCCCTCGCGGTCCGCCCTTCGGACTCGGTGCCGTGCCACAACGACCTGCTCTCGGGCAACTTCATCGACGACGGCGCGAAGCTGTGGCTGATCGACTACGAGTACTCCGGAAACAACGAGTCCGCCTTCGAGCTCGGCAATCTCTGGAGTGAGCCCGAGCTGACGCTGGACCAGCTCGGCGAGCTGATGGAGGCGTACGACGGCCGCCCGCTGCGCCACCGGATTGCTCGCGCCCGGCTCTGGGCACTGGTGTCGAAGTACGGGTGGACGCTCTGGGCTTCGATCCAGAGCTCCATGAGCACGCTCGACTACGACTTCTGGGCGTGGGGAATGGAGAAGTACGAGCGGGCGGTCGCGGAGTTCGGGAGCGGGGACTTCGAGCGCCTGCTCGAGGACGTGACGCGCGATGACTGAGGGGCCCAACGGCACGGAGCCGCAGTTCCCCACCCGAGCACGCGTCGTCGTCATCGGCGGCGGCGTGATCGGGACGAGTGTCGCCTACCACCTGACCAAGCTCGGTGAGACCGACGTCGTGCTGCTGGAGCAGGGCGAGCTGTCGTGCGGTACGACGTGGCACGCGGCCGGGCTCGTCGGTCAGCTGCGGGCGAACGAGAGCGGGACCCGGTTGGTGCAGTACTCGACCGAGCTCTACGCCCGGCTCGAGGAGGAGGTCGGACTGTCCACCGGGTTCAAGCGCTGCGGCGGGGTCACTGTGGCCAGGACCGAGGACCGGATGACCCAGCTCCGTCGGACAGCCGCGGCCGCTGCGGCGTACGACCTGGAGTGCCAGCTGCTGTCGCCTGACGAAGCGCTCGAGCGCTACCCGGTCATTCGCGTGGACGACCTCGTCGGAGCGATCTGGCTGCCCGGCGACGGCAAGGCAAACCCGACCGACCTCACCTCGGCTCTCGCCCGCGGCGCTCGCCAGGGTGGGGCGCAGATCGTCGAGCACACGCGGGTGCTGGGCGTGAAGGTGACGGACGGGCGCGTCAGTTCCGTGAGCACTGATGCCGGCGCCATCGAGTGCGAGGTGATCGTCAACTGCGCAGGGCAGTGGGCGAAGGCAGTCGGTGCGCTGGCCGGCGTGATCGTGCCGCTGCATTCGGCCGAGCACTTCTACGTCGTGACCGATCCGTTCGACGGCGTACACCCTGACCTGCCGGTGCTGCGCGACCCCGACGGCTACACCTACTTCAAGGAAGAGGTCGGCGGCCTCGTCGTCGGTGGCTTCGAGCCCGACGCCAAGCCGTGGGTGGCACCGGACCGGATCCCCCACCCGTTCGAGTTCGCGTTGCTCGAGGAGGACTGGGAGCACTTCTCGATCCTGATGGAGAACGCCGTGCTCCGGATCCCTGCGCTCGAGGAGACCGGCATCCGCATGTTCTACAACGGCCCCGAGAGCTTCACGCCGGACAACCAGTTCATCCTCGGCGAGGCACCCGAGGTCCGGAACTTCTTCGTGGGCGCTGGTTTCAACTCCGTCGGCATCGCCTCGGCCGGCGGGGCGGGTCGCGCGCTGGCCGAGTGGATCGTCGACGGTTCCCCCGCCTCGGACCTCACCAGCGTGGACATCCGCCGCTTCGCGCCGTTCAACGCCAACAACCGGTGGCTGCACGATCGCGTCGCCGAGATCCTCGGGCTGCACTACGAGATCCCCTGGCCCAACCGCGAGATGCGTACGGCGCGGCCGTTCCGCCGCTCCCCCGTCTACGCCCACCTTCAGAAGGCCAATGCCAACTTCGGGAGCCGGATGGGCTGGGAGCGAGCGAACTTCTTCGCTCCCCCCGGGGATGACCCGGCCATCGAGTACTCGTGGGGCAAGCCGAACTGGCTGCCCTTCTCGGCCGCCGAGCAGGCGAACACCCGGAGCAACGTGACGGTCTTCGACCAGACCTCGTTCTCGAAGTTCAAGCTGGTCGGCCCTGAGGCCGAGGCGGTCCTGCAGTGGCTGTGCACCGCCGACGTCTCGGTGCCGGTGGGTCGCACCGTCTACACCGGGATGCTCAACGAGCACGGGACCTACGAGTCCGACGTGACCCTGACCCGGGTCGCTGACCACGAGTTCCTCATCGTGAGTTCGTCCGCGACCACCGAGCGGGACAAGAACCACATCGGCCGATGGATAGGGGAGCTCCGCGCGACGCTGGTCGACGTGACCTCGTCGTACGCCGTGTTCGGGGTGATGGGTCCTCGTTCCCGAGAGCTGCTGTCGCGGCTGACCAGC
>JBDSXU010000365.1:0-2971 GCA_039926005.1 Marmoricola sp. | reverse complement strand
ACTCCCTCGGGCCCGCGGATGCCCGACGGGCACTGGATACCGTTCTGGATCTGAGACCCGACCTGGTCGGCCTGCAGGAGTGGTACCCGTCGCGCTTCCGGCTGCTGCAGAGGACCGGACGGCTGGGGCTCGTGCCCCACATCGGCGGCCGGCTGCCTCGCAGCGGCGACAGCGGCGCACCCGCCTATTTCTGGAACACCCCGCTGGTGGGAGGCTGCGCGGTCGGGGCGAGGAGCGACCGGTTCGAGATGCTCAGTTGTCGCACCCGGTTCCTCAGTGCTGTGGCCCCGGGGGATCGGCGCAAGCGGCGCATGACCCTGGAGCCGGCCCGGGCCGCGACCGTCGCCGTCTACCGGGACCGGTACTCCGACAGCACCGTCTGCCTGGTCAACTACCACCTCGTCTCCGGGGTCCAGGCCGACGGCTCCTACCGGGCGGACAGACCGGTCCTCGCGGCGCGACACCGGCAGGAGGCGCGGGCCCTCCATCGGCTCGTCCGAGAACAGCTGGAGCTCGGGCACGTGGTCTACGCCACGGGCGACTCGAACTTCGACGGACTGCGGATCGACGGCCTGACCTCGGCCTGGGAGGGTCGCGAGGACAGGCCTGGAACGCTGGGCCGGACACGCAAGGTCGACGACGTCCACGGCCCAGGTCCTGCCGAGTCGGTCACCGCGCTGACCACCCCGTCCGACCATCGCGCGATAGTCGTACGACGGTGACGTTGCCTGCTTCGCGTCGTCCCGCCTCCAACCTGACTACAACCTGACTGCGCGCACCGCGCCCCTGCCTCTCGCCGCTCCTGCCACCTACGTTCAAGCCATGCTCCGTGTCGATCGCGTCACCACAGCCCGAGCAGTCGGCAGCCCGATCCGCAGGTTGTTGCTGGGCAGCGCGCTGATGCTGTTCCTGGAGCTGGCCCTGATCCGGTGGCTGGGCGCCAACGTCGTACATCTGAGCTACTTCTCCAACTTCGTCCTGCTCGGTTCGTTCCTCGGCATCGGGATCGGCTTCCTGATCAGTCGCAAGACCTGGTCGGCGCTCCCCTGGGCAGCACCGCTGCTCGCGATCCTCGTCGTGATCACTCTTGTCTTTCCGGTGAGCATCCAGCGGCAGGGCAGCGACGTCATCTACTTCACCGCCATGCGGGTCAGCGGTCCGCCCGCCTGGCTCGCCCTACCGGTGATCTTCGTGCTGGTGGCGGCCACGCTGGCCGGCCCGGCGGAGGTGGTCGGACGGTGCTTCGGGGAGTTGCCGCCGCTCACGGCCTACCGCTACGACCTGCTCGGCTCCCTCCTGGGCATCGGCTCCTTCACCATCTTGTCCCTCCTCTGGGCGCCGTCCGTGGTCTGGGGCGCACTCGCCGGTCTCGCTCTGGTCCTCCTGAACCGCGGAACCTGGCAACGAATGCTCGCCGTCGCCTGTGCACTGGTCGTCGCGGGGATGTTGCTCTCGGAAACGCTCACTCCCGGGGTGAGCTGGTCGCCGTACTACAAGATCGCGACGCATCCGTCGAAGTCGGGTCCCGGCGCTCTCTCGATCTGGGTCAACGGCGTGCCCCACCAGACGATGGCCCGTGCGGACTGGCGATTGGCGCATGCCGCCGAGCAGTACGGCACGCCCTACGAGCGACTGCCCAACCTCCACCTCGACAACGTCCTGGTCGTGGGCGCCGGCTCCGGATCGGATGTAGCCATCGCCCTGGCCAAGGGGGCCAAGCACGTGGACGCTGTCGAGATCGACCCGCGGATCCTGCAGCTCGGCCGTGAGCACAACCCCGATGGCGCCTATCAGGACAAGCGCGTCACCACTCACGTCAACGACGGGCGGGCGTTCCTACAGAACACCGACACCAAGTACGACCTGATCCTGTTCGCACTCCCCGACTCGCTCGCACTGGTGAACGGCGCCTCGCAGATCAGGCTCGAGTCGTTCCTCTTCACCGAGGAAGCCCTGCGTTCGGCGCACGATCACCTCAAGCCCCACGGTGGCTTCTCGATGTACAACTTCTACCGGGAGAACTGGCTGATCGACCGGCTCGCCGGCACCGCGGCCACAGCCTTCGGTCACGTCCCCTGCGTGGACAGCTTCACCAAGCACCAGGCAGTCGTCACCGTCGCAGCCCGGGCGAGCGACCAGGCGTGTGGGAGGACGTATCACCCGACTACTGCCGTGGTGGCCCCGGCTACCGACAACGCGCCGTTTCTCTACTTCCGCGGCGGTGGCATCCCCCGGATCTACGTCTGGGCGCTGCTCGGGGTCCTGCTGCTGTCGCTGCTGCTGGTCAGGACGGTCGGCGGACCGTTGCACCTGATGCGCCCCTATGCCGACCTCTTCTTCATGGGTGCGGCCTTCCTGCTCCTGGAGACGAAGAACGTGGCGACC
Organism: Marmoricola sp.; assembly: GCA_039926005.1. Classification (GTDB taxonomy): domain Bacteria; phylum Actinomycetota; class Actinomycetes; order Propionibacteriales; family Nocardioidaceae; genus Marmoricola. The sequence goes on along the minus strand of JBDSXU010000365.1, from coordinate 586 downwards.
TTCGCACTGCTCTTCGGCACCACCTGGCTGGTCAACGCCCTCGTCTTCACCGGGGTGCTCCTGATCGTGCTGGCGGCCGTCGAGACCACGCGGCGGTTCCGGACACCGCCACTCCCCGTCGTCTTCGGGGGAATCCTGGCCGCCCTGGCACTCGCGTGGGTGGTTCGCCCGGACTATCTGCTTGGCCTGCCCTTCGTTCCCCGCCTGCTCACCGCCAGCGTGCTGGCGTTTCTGCCGATCTTCCTGGCCAACGTGGCCTTCGCCAAGCGCTTCGCGGACACCGCGGACTCCCAGGAGGCCTTCGGGGTGAACCTGCTGGGTGCGATCGCCGGCGGCTGCCTGGAGTACGCCGCCCTGCTCACCGGCTACGACAACCTCCTCATCGTCACCGCAGCCATCTACCTGATCGCCTTCGGCCTGCTCCCCCGGGCCGACCGCTCGTCACGGCGGTCATCCGTGCTGGCCTGACGAACTGCTGCGCCAGCGGAAGGCGAAGCGACTCGTCGGCTCAACGGCCTGCACGACACACGCTCCAGGGTGCCTACGATGGGGGCTGACACAAGGACGTCTCAGACCGAAGGGCTTT
>JBDSXU010000364.1:0-5235 GCA_039926005.1 Marmoricola sp. | reverse complement strand
GAGCTTCGTCTGCATCCCGCCGGTACCGACACCGGCGGAACCGGCCTTACCGACCGTCACCTGGTCGAGGTCGGCCGCACTGCGGACCTCCCCGATCAGCGTCGCCGAGGGCGAGCTCGGGGTGGTGCCGATCGTCAACGAGAACGACACCGTCGCGACCACCGAGATCCGGTTCGGCGACAACGACCGGCTCGCCGCACTCGTCGCCCACCTCGTCCATGCCGACCTGCTGGTGCTGCTCTCCGACGTCGACGGGCTCTACGACGCCCCGCCGAGCCTGGCCGCGAGCCGGGTGATCCCCGAGGTGATCGACGGTCGCGAGCTCGAGGGCATCCGCATCGGGCGCGCTGGGGAGTCTGGTGTCGGGACCGGCGGCATGGCGACCAAGCTGGAGGCGGCCCGGATCGCCACCGGCGCCGGAGTCCCCGTCGTGCTCACCGACCTGGTCCACGCTCGCGACGCGCTGGCCGGACAGGCCACCGGGACTCTGTTCCACCCGACGGGTCGCCGTCGTCCGAGCAGGTTGCTCTGGCTCGCGCACGCCACCGAGGCCAAGGGCCGGATCGTCCTGGACGACGGAGCCGTGCAGGCGCTCACCGAGCGGCGCGCCTCGCTGCTGCCGGCCGGGATCACCGGTGTGGCCGGCGGGTTCGTGGCCGGTGACCCGGTCGAACTGGTGGACCAGCGTGGTCGGGCAGTGGCGCGCGGTCTGGTCAACTACGACGCCGAGGAGCTGCCCGGGCTGTTGGGTCGGTCCACCCGCGACCTGGCACGTGAGCTCGGAGCGGCGTACGAGCGCGAAGTCGTGCACCGCGACGATCTCATCGTCCTCTGAGGCTTCGCCGGAAATTTGTTCGAATGCCTTCGCTTGGACCACAGATTCAGGGACACTGGCTGGACCTGGTGCTGCCGTGCCCGGTCCGCCAAACGGGGGAGCCGCGTGAACAAGCCCGTACGTCACTGGCACGTGACGTTGACGCTCTCCGGCGAGTCGGTTGAGCCGCTCATCATGCGTGGGGCCATGCAGCGACTCAACGAGGAGCGCCAGTTCCTCGACTCGGTCATCTCGACGGGGCAGTCGGTGGAGATCCAGTTCTGGGACGAGGGCGAGACGATGCTCGACGTCGCCTCGCTGGCGATGCGTCTGTGGAACGAGCACCGTGAGTCCGCCAGGCTTCCCGACTGGGAGGTCGTCGGTCTAGAGGTCGTGGGGAAAGAACTCCGCGACAGACGAGGCTCGTTGGGGCGACGCGCCTGAGCGCACACGCGACGGGCGCTGGATAGGCTGGGCTCATGCCCCACTCCGCCTTCACTGAGGTGGCCCTCCGTGCCCGCACGGCATCCACTGACCTCGCGTTGGCCACCCGTGCCACGAAGGATGCCGCACTCGAGACCATGGCCGATGCGCTGTTGACCGACGCCGAGCGCATCCTCGCCGCCAACGAGGCCGACCTCGAGGCGGCAGCCTCCTCCGGCACACCGGAGCACCTTCTCGATCGGTTGCGACTCGACCCGGCGCGCCTCGCAGCGATGGCCCAGGGTCTGCGCGACGTGGCCGGCCTGTCTGACCCCGTGGGTGAGGTGGTGCGCGGGTCGACCCTCGCCAACGGTCTGCAGTTGCGTCAGGTGCGCGTGCCGTTCGGCGTCGTGGGCATCATCTACGAGGCCCGCCCCAACGTCACCGCCGACGCCGCGGGCATCTGTCTCAAGAGTGGCAACGCGGTCCTCCTGCGCGGCTCGTCGAGCGCGCTTGAGTCCAACACCGCCATCGTGGCCACCCTCCGACGCGCGGCCGGCGAGGCGGGTCTGCCCGAGGACGTGGTCCAGCTCGTGCCGGGAGAGAGTCACGACTCGGTCAAGGAGCTGATGCGCGCCCGCGGCCTCGTCGACGTCCTCATTCCCCGTGGTGGGGCCGGCCTGATCGCCTCGGTGGTCGAGGAGTCGACGGTGCCGGTGATCGAGACGGGCGTGGGCAACTGCCACGTGTACGTCGACTCCGCCGCCGACCTCGACATGGCCGAGCGGATCGTGCTCAACGCCAAGACCCACCGCACGTCGGTGTGCAACGCCGCCGAGTCGCTGCTGGTGCACGGGGCGGTCGCCGCCGAGTTCGTCCCGCGCATCGTCAAGTCGCTTCAGGAGGCCGGGGTGACCGTGCACGGCGACGAGGCCTTCGCCCGGCAGGAAGGGGTCGTGCCGGCAACCGAGGAGGACTGGGGGACCGAGTACCTCGCGCTGGACATCTCCGCCGCCGTTGTAGCCTCCCTCGACGGCGCGATCGCCCACATCCGACGCCACTCGTCCTCCCACTCGGACGCGATCGTGACCGACTCCCAGTCCAACGCCCAGCGCTTCGTCGCGGCGGTCGACTCGGCCGCCGTGCTCGTGAACGCCTCGACCCGGTTCACCGACGGCGGTGAGTTCGGCTTCGGCGCCGAGATCGGGATCTCGACCCAGAAGCTGCACGCCCGCGGACCGATGGGACTGCCGGAGATGACCTCGACCAAGTACGTCGTCACCGGGACCGGCCACATCCGGTGAAGCTGTTCTGGCTGACCTTTGGGTTCGGTGCCATCTCGGCGGTCATCCCGATCTTCAACATGGAGGCCTACATCTCGGTGATGTATGCCAACGCCGCGGACCACTCGTCCCTCGGACTCGCGTTCGTCGGGTCGTTGGGTCAGAACCTCGGCAAGCTGGTCTGGTACTACCTCTCGTGGGGTGCCCTCGACATCCCGTGGCTCAGGAAACGGATAGAGACCCCCAAGCGCCAGGCCAGCTTCGAGAGATGGCGCGGCTACATCCACGGGCGACCGTTCATGAGCGGGCTGCTCAGCTTCGTCTCCGCCGCGGTCGGATTCCCGCCGTTCTTCGCGATGGCGATGGTGGCGGGCACGCTGCGGATGAACGTGGTCGTCTTCTTCATCGCCGGCCTCGCCGGCCGCACCCTCTTCTTCTGGGCCTGGCTGCTCGGCGTGGGCCTGATCTTCCACTGACCGGCCGGGAGTGTTGGCAGGGCCGGCTGCGGATAGGCTGTGGGCCATGCTGAGTCTCCTGTTGCTGCCGCTGGCCACCGAAGAGGGCGCTGGCGCCGCGCCGTACGTCATCGGCGGTGGCGCTCTGATCCTCCTGCTGTCCCTGATGCTCGCGCTGCTGGCCTTCGGCAAGGGGCGCGAGCACTCCTGAGCGCGACAGCTGCCAGTCGCCTCGAGGACACCGCGGACGAGCCCGTGGTGATGACCCAGCGTCGGCGGGTTGGCGTGATGGGCGGCACCTTCGACCCCATCCACCACGGTCACCTCGTGGCTGCCAGCGAGGTGCAAGCGTGGTTCGACCTCGACGAGGTCGTCTTCGTGCCGACCGGGGAGCCCTGGCAGAAGTCTGACCGGGTGGTCTCACCGGCGGAGCACCGCTACCTGATGACCGTCGTGGCGACCGCCTCGAATCCGCGGTTCACGGTCTCCCGCGTAGACATCGACCGCGGCGGCCCGACGTACACGATCGACACGCTGCGCGACCTCGCCACGACACTGCCGGGCGCCGACCTCTACTTCATCACCGGTGCCGACGCCCTGGCCGAGATCTTCACCTGGCGCGACGCGAAGGAGCTCTTCGCACTCGCACGGTTCGTCGGATGCACCCGGCCGGGTTATGAGATGAGTCCCGAAACTCTCCAGGGGATCCCGAGCGACCGGGTGACCATCCTGGAGATCCCCGCGCTGGCGATCTCCTCCACCGAGTGCCGCGAGCGCCGGGGGAAGGGGGAACCTGTCTGGTACCTCGTTCCCGACGGCGTGGTGCAGTACATCTCCAAGCACAACCTCTACGCGACGAAGGTGCACACCGCATGACAGCCACCGACCACGCCATCGAGCTGGTCCACGCCGCCGCACGCGCAGCGTCGGACAAGCTGGCCGAGAACATCCTCGCCTTCGACGTCAGCGACCAGCTCGTCATCACCGACGCGTTCCTGCTCGCCTCCGCGGCCAACGAGCGCCAGGTCAGGTCGATCGTGGACGAGATCGAGGACAGGCTGCGCGAGGTCGGCGCCAAGCCCGTACGCCGCGAGGGCGAACGTGACGGCCGGTGGGTGCTGATCGACTACGCCGAGATCGTCGTGCACGTCCAGCACACCGAGGAGCGGGAGTTCTACGCCCTCGAGCGACTCTGGCGCGACTGCCCGGTGATCAAGCTGCCTGCGGACGTCACCTCCGGCCGTGGTCGCTGACCTGCGCGACGGTCGCAGCCGTCGCGTCGTGCTGGTGCGGCACGGACAGACCGCCTGGAACGCCCAGGGGCGGGCCCAGGGGCACACCGACATCGGCCTGAACGATGTCGGCCGTCGGCAGTCCGAGGCGATGGCTCCCGTCGTGGCCGCCTTCGAGCCGTCCCTGCTCGTGAGCAGCGACCTGGCCCGTGCCCGGGAGACGGCAGCGTTCCTGGAGAAGCAGACGGGCCTCACGGCCGAGCAGGACCCGCGGTGGCGCGAGTACGACCTCGGCGAGCGGACCGGCCTGACCCTGCCCGAGTTCGGTGAGCTCATGGGCGTGGAGTTCGACGGTTGGTGGGACGTCCACGCCCACCTCGAGGTCCCAGGTGCCGAGTCTCCCGACGAGCTCGCGGCGCGCGTCCACCCGGCGTTCGAGCAGGTCCTCGACCGACTCGCCGAGGGTGAGACCGCCGTGGTCGTCACGCACGGGGCCTCGCTGCGGGTCGCCCTGGCCGGGATCCTCGGCTGGCCGGTGGAGACCGCCGGTGGGATGGAGGCGATGAACAACTGCGCCTGGGCCACGGTCGCGGAGACCGGGCCTGGGAGGCTGCGCCTCTCGGCGTACAACCAGTCCGTGGTGAGCGCGGCCCCCGATTAGCGTCGCCGGACACCGTTGGCTAAGATTCCCCGCGTTGCCCAGATCCGGGCGATGGGGCTGTGGCGCAGTTGGTAGCGCACTTGCATGGCATGCAAGGGGTCAGGGGTTCGAATCCCCTCAGCTCCACTGAAACACCAGGTCAAAGGCTATGTCGGAGTCCTCACGCGAGGAGAACGGCATGGCCTTTGGCCATTTGTTGGCCACTTATTCGTCCGGGGTCCTCACCAACGATTCCACCATCGGGGCACCTCGACGGCCTCGGGTGGTCTCGTGCGCCTGGGTTGTATGGACACCGCGACCACGACCCACGACGCCATCGAGCCGGTTCTCACCTGAGCTGCGGTTTCGCCGCTCCGAGGTCGACGCC
>JBDSXU010000363.1:0-5204 GCA_039926005.1 Marmoricola sp. | reverse complement strand
GCTGCCTTGCCGTCCACCACGTTGAGGGCGTTCTTGATCAGCCCGGCGCCGAGAATCTGGGCGACCAGGCTCACGACGAGCCCGGCCAGGGCACTGCCGATCAGCTGGATGAAGAAGCCGGGGCCGCACTTGGTCGCGATGGTCGTGCCCAGGATCGTCTGGTTGCAGTCGTGGGTGCCGAGCAGGGTCGCCCGGAGGATGAACTGGACGATCACCTCCAGCACGATGATCACCACGAGGACCACCAGGATGGGAACGAGGAGATCGCCTGGCCTGGCCTTGAACTTGGACCAGCCGTAGGAGAACGAGTCAGGCGCGCTGTAGCCACCGCCGCTGCCGGGGGGAGCGGGGGGCGGAGGAGGGGGCGCGGCTGCGCCGTACCCACCCGGGCCGGGCGGCTGCTGGCCGGAGGGGGGCGGAGGTGGGGGCGCCTGGCCCGCTCCCGAGCCGTAGGGGTTCTCGGGGGGAGGGGGAGGTGGGGTGCCTTCGCTCATGGGCGAAACCCTAGATCACGTGGTCGTCTCCGCGGATGACCCGAACAGGCAAAGAATTCCGGTGTCGCAGACGGCGCGAACCACCAGACCGCGGATCCTGGAGGGGATCCGCGGCCTGTGGCGCTGCTTGGTCGGTGCCGCTCAACGCTCCACGTCGCCGCGGATGAACGCCTCGACCGAGGCGCGACCCTCGTCGTCGGGACGCTGCACCGGCGGGGACTTCATCAGGTAGGACGACGCCGAGATCAGTGCGCCGCCGATGCCGCGGTCCTTGGCGATCTTCGCCGCGCGGATCGCGTCGATGATGATGCCGGCGGAGTTGGGGGAGTCCCAGACCTCGAGCTTGTACTCCAGGTTCAGCGGGACGTCGCCGAAGGCGCGACCCTCCAGGCGGACGTAGGCCCACTTGCGGTCGTCGAGCCACTGCACGTAGTCCGAGGGGCCGATGTGCACGTTGCGGGCGCCCATGTCGTGCTGCATGTTGGAGGTGACGGCCTGGGTCTTGGAGATCTTCTTGGACTCCAGGCGGTCGCGCTCGAGCATGTTCTTGAAGTCCATGTTGCCGCCGACGTTGAGCTGGTAGGTGCGATCCAGCACCACGCCGCGGTCCTCGAACAACTTGGCCATCACCCGGTGGGTGATGGTCGCGCCGACCTGGGACTTGATGTCGTCGCCGATGATCGGGACGCCGGCGTCCTCGAACTTCTTGGCCCACACGGGGTCGGAGGCGATGAACACGGGCAGGGCGTTCACGAACGCCACCCCGGCGTCGATCGCGCACTGGGCATAGAACTTGTCGGCGGTCTCGGACCCCACGGGGAGGTAGGAGACCAGCACGTCGACCTGCGCGTCCTTGAGCGCCCTTACGACGTCAACGGGGTCGGCGTCGGACTGGTCGATCGTCTCGAGGTAGTACTTCCCGAGACCGTCGAGGGTGTGGCCACGCTGCACGGTCACGCCAGTCGGCGGGACGTCACAGAACTTGATGGTGTTGTTCTCAGAGTTGTTGATCGCATCCGAGAGGTCGAAGCCGACCTTCTTCGCGTCGACGTCGAACGCTGCGACGAACTCCACGCTGTTCACGTGGTAGTCGCCGAACATCACGTGCATCAGGCCGGGTACGGCGCCGGCGGGGTCGGCGTCCTTGTAGTACTCGACTCCCTGGATGAGGGAGCTGGCGCAGTTGCCGACTCCCACGATGGCTACTCGTACCGATCCCATGGGGTTCTCCTCTTCGCTCACGACTGGTGTCTTGGCTGTGTGGTTGCTGGCTGTGTGCTGGGTGTTGCAGGTGGGACCGCCCGCTTCGACGGCTTCCCCGGGGGTGGGTTGGCGGGACCCGCGCGCGAGCTGCCAGGTCGTGGCTCAGGCCCGTGCTCGGCGGCGATGAGATCGGTCAGCCAGCGCACCTCGCGCTCGACAGACTCGATGGCGTGCCGCTGCAGTTCACTGACGTAGCGGTCCTGGCCCGCAGGACCACGGTTGGTGCGGACCCGGTCGAGGCGCTCCTGCAGTCGGGAGCGGCGACCCTCGAGGATGCGCAGCCGCACCTCGGAGTCGGTGCGTGAGAAGAATGCGAACCTCATGTTGAAGTTCTCGTCCTCCCACGCTGAGGGGCCGACGTCGGTGATCTTGGCGCCGAAGTACTCGGTCCCGGCCGGGGTGATCCGGTAGACGATCCGCTGGCGGCGAGAGACCCCCGGAGGAGCGGTCGCCACCTCCGTCACGAGCCCGGCTCGGAGCATCCGCTTGAGCGCCGGGTAGAGCGAGCCGTAGGAGAGCAACCGGGTCCAGCCGAGAAGCAGGTTGAGCCGCTTGCGCAGCTCGTAGCCGTGCAGCGGCGAGTCGTGGAGCAGCCCGAGGACAGCGAGCTCGAGTGTCGCGGCCTTGCTGACCATCTGCTGCCCTCCTCGCTGTGACCGGGCTTACGCGCCGTTCTATCGATGCAACCTATCGCATCGATATATCGTGGGCGAATCGACACACGGGTCCCGGCATCAGGTCCCGACGCATGGGGAGAACCCGTACCCTCGGTCTGCAGACCGACTTCGCAGCAACCTGAAAGAGCGTGTAGTGATCGGCAACCGCAGCAATCCCGCCCCCAAGAAGAAGGCGACCGCCGGGTCCGGCGCCGCTTCCGGGAAGGGCTCCGGGAACGGTTCGGGCAAGGGGTCCGGGAAGGGGTCCGGCAAGGCGATGACCACCGGGGCTCGCGTGAGGAGGGCGCTGAAGTGGCTGCTGGTGACCGGCCTGGTGTGCATCCTGATCCTGGTCGGGATCGGCTACTTCGCCTACCGCAACACCGAGATCCCCGACGCCAACAAGGCCTTCGAGGCCCAGACGACGTTCGTCTACTACGCCGACGGCAAGTCCAAGATCGGCCGTTTCGCCGACCAGAACCGAGAGTCGATTCCGCTCGCCGACATCCCGCAGTCGATGCAGGACGCCGCCATCGCGGCTGAGGACCACACGTTCTACACCAACAGCGGCCTCGACCCGAAGGGCATCCTCCGCGCCGCGTTCTCCAACGCGAAGGGCAACGCGACCCAGGGCGCGTCCACGATCACCCAGCAGTACGTCAAGATCCTCTACCTCAGCCAGGAGCGCACCCTGAGCCGCAAGGTCAAGGAGGCGTTCCTCTCGCTGAAGGTGCAGCAGGAGAAGTCGAAGGTGGCCATCCTCGAGGGCTACCTGAACACCATCTACTTCGGCCGCGGCGCCTACGGCGTGCAGGCGGCCGCCAATGCCTACTTCAACAAGCCGGCCAAGAAGCTGACCGTGCCCGAGTCGGCGATGCTGGCGGCGATCCTGAACTCGCCCAACTACCTCAACCCGGAGCGCGGCGCCGCTGGTCGCGACTCCCTGATCGAGCGCTACGACTACGTCCTGAAGGGCATGGTCTCGATGGGCAACCTCGACGCCACCGATGCCGACAAGTACTACGGCAAGCTGCCCAAGCTCGGTAAGCCCAAGACCAGCAACATCTATGAGGGCCAGCGCGGGTTCATGCTCACGATGGTCAGGGACGAGTTGCGCAGGCTCGGCTTCGACGAGGCCGAGATCGACGCCGGCGGGCTGCGCGTGGAGACCACGTTCACCAAGAAGGCGATGAAGGCCGCCGAGGCCGGCGTACTCGCCGAGCGCCCGCAGGGGCTCAAGAAGCTGCACGTCGCGACGGCGTCTGTCGACGTGAAGACCGGTGGGTTGTTGGGCTTCTACGCGGGTCAGGACTACCTCGACAGCCAGCTCAACTGGGCGAAGCTCGGCGGGTCACCTGGCTCGGCGTTCAAGCCGTTCGCCCTCGCAGCCGGCCTCAAGGCCGGGTTCAGCCTGAAGGACACCTTCGACGGCAACTCGCCGTTCACCTTTGATGACGGCAGCGAGGTCGTGAACGAAGGGGCCGGTGACGGCACCGACTACGGCTCGGCGATCAGCCTGACCACGGCGACCGAGGACTCGGTCAACACCGCCTACTCCGACCTCACCCAGTCGCTTCCGAACGGGCCCAAGGACATCCTCAAGATGGCCGTCGCGATGGGGATCCCGCGCAAGACTCCCGGGCTGGAGGCCAACAACGCGATCGCCCTCGGCTCGGCCACGATCAGCCCGATCGTCATGGCCAACGCCTATGCGACGATCGCGAACGGCGGCGTGCACCATGACTGGTTCACGGTGAAGAAGGTGTCCCGCTCCTCCGACGACAAGGTGCTGTGGCGAGCCCCGCGCAAGACCAACCGGGTGCTGTCCGAAGACCTCGCGAGCGACACCAGCTATGCGCTGCAGCAGGTGGTCGCGAGCGGCACTGGCGTGAACGCCCAGGCCCTCGGTCGTCCGGCCGCGGGCAAGACCGGCACGGCGACCAACGAGGACGGTGACGTCTCCTCGTCGTGGTTCGTCGGCTACACCCCCCAGGTCGCGACCGCGGTGATGTATGTCCGTGGCAAGGGAAACGGTGCCCTGAACGGATTCCTGTCGAGCTACTTCGGCGCCGACTTCCCGACCTACACCTGGCGCGCCGTGATGCAGGGCATTCTCGAGGGTGCCCCCTCCGAGGACTTCCCGCCGGCCGCCAACGTGGACGGTGAGGCGCCCGCCGACGGCCACGCGCCGTACACGCCCCCGCCGCCGAAGCCCACGCCGACCAAGAAGGGCAAGCCCGACAAGCCGAAGGCGACCAAGACCGCCACGGCCAAGCCGAACCCCCAGGCACCGAACCCCCAGGCACCGAACCCGTCCGCGTCACAGCAGAGCCAGCCGCGATGCGAGCCGGCAGACCCCAACTGCCCGTGACCGTTGCGCCGACGCGGGAGGACCCATTCGCGCGGAGGATGAGCGAGGTGGTCGGCGGGCCGGTGGGCCAGCACGCGCGGCCCCACCGCTGGTGGGTGCCGGTGCGCGTCCTGCTGGCCGGGTTCGCGGTGGTGTTCGCGCTGGGGCTGGTCCAGCACCAGCCCTGCCTGAAGACCCACTGGGTCGGTGACCAGGCCCGCTACGGCAAGTTGTGCTACTCCGACGTGCCCATCCTCTACATCGGACGTGGGTACGCCGAGGGGCTGTGGCCCTATGCCGACTCCGCAGGTCGCTACGCCGTCACCGAGTATCCAGTCGGCATCTCCTACCTGGCCTGGGTGGCGGCAAAGCTCACCCAGCTCCACCCCGGTGGGCCGGCGATGGTGGAACGGCACCTGGGAGACGCCGGCCAGCTCTGGG
>JBDSXU010000362.1:0-2364 GCA_039926005.1 Marmoricola sp. | reverse complement strand
GTGATCACAACGGGCCACGCCGGAGTGATCCATCCGTGTCCGTGGAGCGCGATCCTCTGCCATAGTGGGCAAATGGTCGTTGATGGCTCCCCCGCCGAAAACGAGCCCGTGCGCGTGGTTGTCGTCGACGACCAGGAGCTCTTCAGGCGTGGACTGACGATGTTGCTCGGTGTGGAGCCCGACATCGAGGTGGTCGGCCAGGCCGGTGACGGGATCAGTGCCACCGACCTCATCGTGGAAAAGGTCCCCGACGTCGTACTCCTCGATGTGCGGATGCCCAAGCGTTCCGGCCTGCAGGCGTGCATCCAGATCAAGGAGCTCGTGCCGAGCGTCAAGATCATCATGCTCACCGTCAGCGACGAGGAGGGCGACCTCTACGAGTCGGTGAAGAACGGCGCGTCGGGCTACCTGCTCAAGGACTCCTCCATCGAAGAGGTGGCGCAGGCGGTGCGCGTCGTGGCCGAGGGGCAGTCACTGATCAGCCCGTCCATGGCAGTCAAGCTGATCGACGAGTTCAAGGAGATGGCCCGCACCGACCGCGAACAGGTGATGACGCCGCGTCTCACCGATCGCGAGCTCGAGGTTCTTCGCCTGGTCGCGAAGGGCATGAACAACCGAGACGCCGCGCGTGAGCTGTTCATCAGCGAGAACACTGTGAAGAACCATGTCCGCAACATCTTGGAGAAGCTCCAGCTCCACTCCCGGATGGAGGCCGTCATGTACGCCGTCCGCGAGAAGCTGCTCGACATCCCGTAGGGACGGCCTGTCAGTGGGCGCGGTCATACTGGCGCCGTGCCGAACTTGCAGCTGTCCCGGGCCCAGGCGCGCCGCATCGCCCTCGTCGCCCAGGGGTTCCGCGACCCCCGTCACACCACGCCGACGATGCGCACCTTCTCGCGCACGCTGGCGCGCACCGGTGTGCTCCAGATCGACTCGGTCAACGTGCTGCAGCGGGCGCACTACATGCCGCTGTTCTCCCGGATGGGCTCCTACGACACGGATCTGCTCAGACGTGCCTCGGACCAGAACCCGCGCCGGGTGGTCGAGTACTGGGCGCACGTCGCGGCCTACATGCCCGTCGACTTGTGGCCCTACATGCATCACCGCATGGCGGGCTATCGCGAACGCGGACACGCCTGGACCCAGGAGCGGGCCTCCGCGAAGCTGGTCGAGTCGCTGATCGCCGAGATCCGGGAGGAGGGTGCCAAGACACCGCGCGACCTCGATGAGGGTCTGCCGCGGCAGAAGGCCAACTGGGGGTGGAACTGGACCGAGACGAAGCGCGCCCTCGAATACCTCTTCATCGCGGGAGAGCTCGCCGTCTCGCGGCGCAACAGCCAGTTCGAGCGGGTCTACGACCTGCCGGAGCGGGTGATCCCTGCGGCGATCCTCGACCAGCCGGTCCCGACCCGACACGAGACCAGGGTCGAACTGATCCGCCGTGCGGCCCGGTCGCACGGCGTGGCCACCCACCGTTGCCTGCGCGACTACTACCGCCTGCAGCTCGAGCGTGGTGAGGGCTCGCAGTCGACCATGCTCGCGATCGACGAGCTGGTCGAGACCGGTGAGCTGATCCCGGCTTCGATCCAGGGGTGGGTCCGGCCCGCCTACCTGCACCGCGACGCGCTCCAGCCTCGCAAGGTCGATGCCCGGGCCCTGTTGAGCCCGTTCGACCCGCTGGTGTGGGAGCGCGAACGCACCGAACACATCTTTGACTTCCACTACCGCATCGAGATCTATGTTCCCGAGGCGAAGCGCCAGTTCGGCTACTACGTGCTGCCCTTCCTGCTGGGTGACCGGATCGTGGCTCGGGTCGACCTCAAGGCCGATCGCCTGGCCGGCGTACTCCGCGTCCAGGCGGCGTACGCCGAACCAGGTGCGCCGGCCCACACGGCGCAGGAGCTCGCCGCCGAGCTGCGCGATCTGGCCGACTGGCTCGATCTCCCCGGCATCGTGGTCCATCCGAAGGGTGACCTCGCGCCCGAGCTCGGCTCGATCGTGCACAGCTGAACTCGCGCCGAACCGGTGACTCCGGGCGATCTGCCCGTCTGAAACTCTGGCGTCACCCCGACCGTTACGATGTTTGAGGGCCCAGAGTTGAGTTCTGCGTCCCCCGTCCCCACTGAGTCCACCCAGGGAGTCATCCGCGTGTCGCTCATCGACAAGGTCCTGCGCATCGGCGAGGGCAAGATCCTTCGTCAGCTCGAGGCCATCGCCAAGGCAGTCAACATCATCGAGGACGACTTCGTCTCGATGTCCGACGAGGAGCTGCGTGGGCTGACCGAGGAGTTCACGCAGCGGCTGATCGATGGTGAGGACCTCGACGCGCTGATGCCGGAGGCGTTCGCCACGGTCCGCGAGGCC
>JBDSXU010000361.1:0-4712 GCA_039926005.1 Marmoricola sp. | reverse complement strand
CATCGTGTCGCTCCTCGGCCTGGCGTTCCTGCTCTTCCTGGCGGGCTTGGAGATCGACGTGCACCAGCTGCGGGGGCGGGTGCTGCGACTGGCCCTGTTGGGGTACGCCGCGACGCTGGTGCTCGGGATCGCCGTCGGGGCGGGGCTGGACGCCGCCGGCTGGGTCGGGAGCCCCGGCCTGGTCGCGGTCACGCTCTCCGCGACGTCGCTCGGCCTGGTCGTGCCCGTGCTGAAGGACGCGGGGCAGGTCGACACCCGCCTCGGCCAGACCGTGGTGGCAGCCGCCTCGGTGGCCGACTTCGCCGCCATCGTGCTGCTCTCGTTGCTGTTCTCCGCCTCGGACACGACCACCGGAAGCCGACTGGTCCTCCTCGTCTCGTTCGCCGCCCTGGTCGCGGCCACGGCGGTCGCCGCCACGCTCGTCGCCCGCTCCAGGCGGCTGACCATGACGCTGACCAGGCTGCAGGACACCACGGCGCAGATCCGGGTGCGGGCGGCCGTGGTCCTGCTCGTGGCCTTTGTGGCACTCGCCGAGCAGTTCGGTCTGGAGACCATCCTGGGCGCGTTCATGGCCGGTGCGGTGGTGGGGCTCGTCGACCGGGACTCCGAGTCGCACCCGAACTTTCGTACCAAGCTCGAGGCCATCGGCTACGGCTTCCTGATCCCGGTGTTCTTCGTGAGCAGCGGACTGAGGCTGGACCTGAGCGGCCTGATGGAGAACCCGGGGGCCCTCGCCCGGGTCCCGGTCTTCGTGGTGGCGCTGGTCGTCGTACGCGGGCTCCCGGCGCTGTTGTTCGGCGGGATCTTCGACCGCCGCTCGGTGCTCGCGGCGGGGTTGCTCCAGGCGACATCGCTCCCGTTCATCGTCACGGCCACGCAGATCGGCGTGCTGACAGGTCTGCTGAGCGGCGTGACGGCGGCGGCCATGGTCTGCGCCGGGCTGCTGTCGGTGATCCTGTTCCCGGTCGCCTCACTCGCGCTGCTCCGCACGGCGCAGCGACCACGGGGAGCGGCTGTCGGACGCCTCAGCTGATCGGTGAGTGAACTCCAAGACCCAGCGAACGGGCCGCGTCGAGGAGGCGTGCATCGTAAGGACTGTATCGATCACGCTCGATGAAAGCGAGGTATTCTGCGGCCATGACAAATTCACCGGTCACCCGCGACACTGCAGTACCGGATAGCGTGCTGCCTCGGGTTCGGCGAGGGCTGCCGTTGCTCGAGGCCGAGGTCCAGCGCTCCACGCCCAGCCTGAGCAAAGGCGACGCGGAGAACTACGCGGAGTGGTTCGCAGTGCTCGCCGACCCCACCCGGGTCCGCCTGCTGCACGCTCTTTCCACCTCTCCGACCGGCGCCATGCGGGTAGGTGACCTCGCAGAGGCCTTGGGGGTCAGTCAGTCCACCTGCTCTCACCACGTCGATCTGCTGAAGAAGGTCGGCTTCGTGGTGGTCGACAAGGTCGGCACCTCGAGCCGGGTCTCGGTCAACGCGGCGTGCTGTACCGGCCTCCCGCACGCGGCCGACGTCGTCATGGGCACCCTCTCGTCCCGGCCGTCCTGCCCCGAGGACCTTCCCGCCGACGTCACCATGCGACCGGTGACCGACGCAGACATGGTTGTGGTGCTCGCGATCTACCGAGACGGCCTCGCCACCCGCAACGCCACCTTCGAGACCAAGCTCCCCACCGGCAAGCAGTTGCGTGCCAAGTGGAGCCCGGACCTCGCGTGGGTTGCCGAGCTTGGCGGTGAGGTCGTCGGCTGGACAGCGGTGATGCCGGTCTCCGGGCGCGACTGCTACGCCGGGGTGGGGGAGACCTCTGTCTACGTCACCGAGACAGCACGCGGCCGAGGAGTCGGCAAGGCCCTGTTGTTCACCCAGGTCACCGAGGCCGACAAGGCAGGGATGTGGACGCTGCAGACCTCGATCTTCCCTGAGAACCGCCCCAGCCTGGCCCTGCACCATTCCGCCGGCTATCGCACCCTGGCGGTGCGGACCCGCATCGCACAGCTCGACGGAGTGTGGCGCGACACCGTCCTGCTCGAACGCCGCAGCGAGGCGAGTTGAGTTCCCGGCTGCCGTCGCCCACTCCATTTCTCCCGCGTCGCGCCGCCAAGGGACAGTCGATGGCAGCCCTGGTGCTCCTCACCCGTGAGGTGCTTCAGGATCTGCGCCATGGGATCGCTCGAGAATGCTCTTGAGTCGGGCAAGGTCCTTGCTCGTCGCGCGACGCATGGCGCGCTCCATCACCGGGGCCGCCACTCGGGCGAAGCCGCTGGGCTCGCCCCGGTTGCGCAGGGTCATCCGCGTGCCCCCGTCGGAGCGTGCCCAGGTGTATGTGGTCTCCATGGGAAAGGGACCGTCCGCTGTACGCATGACCAGACGTTCCCCCGGGACGAGTTCGGCAATCTCGTAGGTGTAGGTCAGCTGACGCCCCAGGAACTGGGCCGCGAACTCCATCCGGGACCCGATGGCGACTGGAGGCGGCGTCCGCCAGACGACTGAGGTGATGTTGGCGTACCACTTCGTGGCGTTCGAGGGGTCGCCGGCGAAGGTTGAGACCACCTCGGGCGAGCGGGCGATCGTTGTCTCCACGAGCACGTCGACAGGCATGGATCGGCTCTCTGCCTACATGCCCGGGATGGCAAGGGACTCGTGGACCTCGATCTCGCAGCCACCCGGCATGTTCAGGTGCGGGTGGTTCTTTGCGAGCGCCGGTTGTCTTCCCTCGGACGTGTTGACCATGCAGCCATCGTCCCAGTCGCTGACCCTCGAGTCGACGAAGGCCCGGATCTTCCTGGTGTCCTCGATGTACGGCGGTCTGTCGGGCGTGATCTACGCTCTGTCCATCGGGTCCTTGGCGCCGGAGAGCTTCTCGCTGGTGCTCTCTGGGCAGTTCCCGGCCATGATCGTGCTGGGCGGTCTGGGCTCCGTTTGGGGCGCCGCCGCCGCGTTCGTGAGCGCACTGCCCCTCGTCTTCCAGCAGTACGCCGGCTCGCTGCCCCTTGTCGCCGAACCGGGCTCACCCGGCATCGTGGCCAGCCAGGCGGCCGCCTTCCTCTACGGCCTCGCGGTCGTGCTCGTCGTGCTGTTCGAGCCCGAGGGTCTCGCCGGTCTCGCGCGTCGTGCGACCGGCAGGCTCCGACGCACTCCCCCCAGCAGTGCTCGTCCTTCCACATCTGTTCGTCAGCCGCCCAGTCCCACCACCTCGGAGGAGTCCCACCCATGAGAACCATCAAGCATCCACTCATCGTGACGCCGGTCATGCTCACCACGTGCCTGCTCGCCGCCAGCTGTGGCACCAAGGGCGGCGGGGGGAGACGACCAGCAACGACGGGGTGAAGACCGGCCGAGGCATCAGCGGCAACACGATCACTATCGGGTCACTCACCGACCTCACCGGCGTCTTCGCGGCCCTGGGCAAGGACATCACCAAACGCGCAGGCGCTCTACTGGAAGACGCAGAACGCTGGCGCAAGCTGTGTGGCAAAGTACACCGTCAAGCTCTCGGTCAAGGACCACCGCTACGTCACACCGCAGGGTGTCTCGCTCTACGGCTCCATCCATGACGACGTACTCGCGATCGAGCAGACGATCGGCTCGCCGATCAACACCGCGCTCGCGCCGCAGATCGAGAACGACAAGATGGTGAACATCCCCGCCGCCTGGGCGGCGTCGCTGACGGAGAACCCGGAGAACGCGATCGTCGGCGCGACCTACGAGATCGAGATGATCAACGCCCTCGACTACATGCTCGAGAAGGGCAAGCTCAAGAAGGGCGACAAGATCGGCCACATCTACTTCGAGGGCGAATACGGCGAGGGGGGACTGCAGGGGTCGAAGTACTTCGCGAGCAAGAACGGCATGGGCGTCGTCGAGGCGCAGATCAAGCCGACCGACACCGACATGACCGCCGCGATCACCAAGCTCAAGGCGCAGGGCGTCAACGCCATCGCGTTGACTGTGGCGCCCGGCCAGACAGCGTCGGCCGCCTCGGTCGCCGCCTCGCAGGGCCTCGACGTCCCGATCGTCGGCAACAACCCGGTCTTCGCGCCGGCGCTCCTCCACGGTCCCGCCGGCCCGGCCCTGGAGAAGAACCTCATCGTGGCCTCCCCGGTCTCGTCATTCGACAAGAACGCCGACCTACTCAAGGCCTACCAGGCCAAGTACCCCGGTGATCCCACTCTGGGCGTCGTGTTCGGAACCGCGGCCGCGACCGTGATGAACAGGATCCTGGACAAGGCCTGCAAGGACGGCGACCTGACGCCAGAGGGGGTCAGCAAGGCCAAGGAGACGATCGGCGTGGTCGACACCGGCGGCCTCGCTGTGCCCTTGAAGTTTGAGACCGGCAAGTCGCCGAGCCTGAAGAGCTACATCTTCCAGGCCGCCAAGGTTCCCGGGGGCGCGAAGTCGCTGAGCGACCTGTACGAGGGCAAGGACGCCGCCGGCTTCACCCCGGGCGGCTAGTCACGTCGACGATGGCAGGTCCTGCCGGGACCGATGGCTGTCCTTCGCGGTGAAGGTGCTGAGCGGGACGACCCGGTGCGGGTGTTCCAGCAGTTCGCGACCTCGGCCCCTTCACCGAGGCCTTTCCCCTCTTCGGACTGGACCTCGCCGACTACGACTCGCTCTTCAGCGAGAAGCTCGAGTTGCTGCTGCGGATCTGGCTCGGGGTCGGCGGGACCCCCGAGTCCTTCGCCCGCGCCGGACTTCTGGGG
>JBDSXU010000360.1:0-3866 GCA_039926005.1 Marmoricola sp. | reverse complement strand
GCCTCACCTGCGAGGCACGCCGACTCGGCCCGGCGTACGACTTCGAGCGGGTCGAGCAGGCCGAGGTTCATCGGCGCCGAGACCAGCGAGTGCGCCATCCAGGGATCGCCCTCGAGCACGGCGTCCTCGTAGGCCCCGAAGGCCGGCAACCGCACGCTGACGAACTCGTCGAGCGCAGCCAGCGCCTCGCGACGAGTGGCCGGGAACAGTCGCGGGCCGTCCCGCCCGATGAACGAGACCTCTCCGTCCCGCTCCCACCGGTCGAGATCAGCGCGCACCTCCTCGTCGATCTCGTCCTCAACGGGCCAGGAGGGCTCGGGTACGCCGAGCGTGTCGGCGCCCTTCGGCGGTGGCTCACGGTTGTCGTGGTCGTAGTTCCAGCGACCGCCCGCCGGCTCTCCCCCTTCGACGAGCACGCCGTGCCGCAGCCGGGCCTCGCGGTTGAAGTCCTCCATCAGCAGCCGCTTCTCACCCCGCCCCGCCGCCCACGCCTCGAAGTCCTCGCGGCTCGTCGCGAAGCCGCGCGGCGGGGGGAGAGTCAGGTCGAGCTCCTCACCGAGCCGTTGACCAGCCCCAGGGCGGCGTACGACGTGGGGTGGATGACCTCGACGCGACAGTCGAGCGAACGCACCGCCTCGGCGTACCCCTCGGCCCGCGCGTACGTCATCCGGTGGCCCAGCTCGGCCGCGCGGTGTCGCACCGCCGACAGCACCGGGTGCGCCTTTGCCCGGTGGAACCGGCGCCGCCGGAACACCGCCTTCGACTCGACCATCAGCACCGGTCCCCGGTGGTCGTCGAGGAACTGCGGACCCAAGCTGGTCCCCGAACAGCCAGCGCACCAGAGCCGAGCTCGACGGACGGCTAACCATCGGTTCCGTGCGCGAGCTCGTCGAGCACCTCGGCTGCTGCCGCGATGCTCGATGGCAAGGTCTGGACTCCCCCGGCGAGATCCGCCGCGGAGGCGCCACCGGCGCACACGATGGGGGCGGAATCGTGGCTGAGCAGTCGCTCCGCCACCGCGACCGCGGCAGGGCGGTCCTCGGGGGTGACGACGGACAGGACCGCCGCTCGGGCCTCACGGCTGCGCACCGCCGCCTCCCAGCTGCTCACCGGCACGTTGGCACCGAGGTAGAGAACGTCCATGCCCCTACGGCGGATCGCGGTGGCGAAGGCCAGAGCACCGAGGTCGTGCTGGCTGCCCGCGGGCACCCCGACCACGACCGTCGGGCCCCTGGACCTGCTGCCGGCCGCGTCGTACGCCGCGGAGAGCCGGCGGTGGACCGCATGGCTAGCCGCATGCTCGCCCGCCACGTCGATCTCGCCGCGCGCCCAGCCCTCACCGAGAGCCTCGAGGCTGGGAAACAACCACGAGTCGACCACGTGCTCGAACGACCCCAGCGCGAACCCGCCATCGAGGCTCTCCTCGATGCTCGCCGTGTCCAGCTGTGCCGCCGAGGACAGGAACTGCTGCATGTAGGTGACGGCGTTGGGCGGGCCGAGACCGTCGGATGCTTCAGGAGCGGCGACCTCATCCGGTACGGCGGGGGCCGTCCCCTTGCGCACGGCGTCCGCAGCTTCCGCCGGCGACCAGCCGTCGTCCACCAGCCGGCGCATGGTCGAGACGGCCGCCAGGGCGTCCTCGTCGTAGAGGCGGTACCCCGCCTCGTTGCGCTGCGGTACGACGACGCCGTAGCGCCGCTCCCAGGCGCGCAGAGACGACTCCGTGACGCCGGTCAGCCGGGCGGCCTGCTTGATCGTGTACATGGTTTGTACAGACTAACCCTACTCAGATCTTGTGCAAACCTTCGACATGATGCAGAGTTGCACTTTCAACCAGCACGACGATCGGCGGCGATGCCGTCAGGGGTCATGGAAGAGGGATGATCGGCAATGGAACTCACAGGACAGGCCCACAGACTTGGCGGCGCCGGCGTCGACGCTCGCGGTCACCGGCGAGGGCGGATTGCTGGAGCTGCGTCCCGCCGGGCGCAGGCCCCGGCCCCGCGGCCCGTCCCCGAGAGCGAATCCAATGCGTGGACGAGGCCCCAGCTCGAGGACCTTTGGGACCGCCACGGTGGCTCCGCCTACGCCCTCGCGTGCGCCCTCCTGGGCGAAGAGGCAGCAGCTGCCAAGACCGTGACTCTGGCCATGGCCGACCTCGTTCTCGAGACCGACAGCGAGTCACCCGAGGACGCCCTGCGTTCCCTGGCACGTCGCGTCTACTGGCGCAGCCAGGAAGTCCCGGTGGAACCAGCCGGCATGCGCCAGACCCCTTCGGTGATGGTGTGGCTCGGCCAGCTCGCCCACCTCCAGCGCGCGTGCCTGGCGCTGTGCGTCTTCGGCGGGCTCACCCATCGGGAGGCGGCGGACCTGCTCGACGTACCCCCGAGGACGGTGGCCGAGCTGCTGACGGCAGGCCTTCGCGAGCTGGGGCAGTTGGCTGCTGCCGGGGCCCCCACCAGCGCGTGACATGAGGGTCTCCGTGAACGAGCCCAACGCCGGTCAGGCCTCCTCGCTGCACCGGGCCAATGCGGTCGCGGCCGCGCTGCACGCGGTCCAGGCCGTCGCCGTGCTGCTGCTCGCCACGGACTTCGCTCTACCGGTGACGGCGAGCTACATGGCCGGGCCCACCGGGCACACCGGCGCACCTCCCCGTGGGCCTCGGCATGACCGGACTGCGTCTCAGGAGCCTTCGTGGTCGATGACGAACTCGGGGTAGACATGCCGCCCAGGTCGGCCGTCGATCTCGCCGAGTGCCCGGTGGACGTCGCGGAACTGGGCCACAGTCATCTCCAGCGGAGGCTCATCGGGCTGGTAGGTCGTTCCGATGGGGTAGTCCACTCCCGCGGTGGTGGTCATCTCGATGTGGCAGCCCAGCGCATAGCTGACCGGGTGGGTCTTGGCGAACGCGATCAGCCGGTCGATGGAGTCTACGAACACGGGCCAGTCCTCGACGTACAGGCGACCCCGGTAGACAGTGTCTCCCGTCAGTAGGAATCCCGTGCACGCGTCGTAGAAAGTCACCGCCGCCGCGTCGTAGCCGGGACTGGCGATGCAGTCCAGCGCCCGCCCGCCAAGCTCCAAACGGGCCGGTCGGGCAAGATCGGCAGTGAGTGCGAGGTGGCCGGCGACGCCCTCGAGCCGGGGGTCCACGACTGTGGTTCCTGGGCGGTCGGCGAACTGCCCATCGCCGGCAACGTGGCCGTGGTGCGCGTGGCTTCTTCACCGATCGAAGGCGCGAGCACTCCCCGTACCCGCCAGCAGCGTGTTCACGAGGATCGAGGCTAGGTGCAAACGCATCATCTTACGGGAGGCAGGCCGCTCGGGTGCGGGTGGCCTAGCTTCGGGAGTGGGGAGGTAACCGTCGGTGCCACCTTGGCCAGGATGGCCAGCCGTCGCTTCGCCGCACCGGTGCGCGCACCGAGAACACGGGTCCGGCCTCGTGGCACGACTCAGTTCCCCGTCGGATGCACAGGCCGCTCGATGTGGTGAAAGATTGTCCAGTACATGACGCCGATCATTACTCCTCCACCGCGGAACTGGGTTTCCCCTCGTAGCGTGGAGACATCGCCTTTGAGGAGATGAGCGGCGATGACGACAAGGCAGTACCGGAAGTTCGATGAGGACTTCAAGCAGGGCGCGGTGCAGTTGGTGACCCAGACTGGGAAGCCGATCGCGCAGGTGGCCCGGGAGTTGGGGATCAACGAGGGCACGCTGGGCAACTGGTGTGCCAAGGCTCGCGGTGCGGCTGGCAAGGGCAACGGCGAGTTGAGCGAGTCCGAGCGGGCAGAGTTGGTCCGGTTGCGGAAGGAGATCGTCGAGCTGCGTATGCAGCGTGATGTGCTCAAGCGTTCGGTGGCTCTCTG
>JBDSXU010000359.1:0-3354 GCA_039926005.1 Marmoricola sp. | reverse complement strand
CGGACTCCTTGTAGAGCCTGCGCTGGATGTGGTCGGGGGCGAGGATCACGATCACGTCGGCTTCCTCGACCGCCTCGGCCGGCGTCAGGACGCGCAGACCCTCGGCCTCGGCCTTGGCCCGACTCTTGGAGCCCTCGGGCAGTCCGATGCGTACGTCGACGCCGGAGTCGCGCAACGACAGTGAGTGGGCATGTCCCTGGCTCCCGTAGCCGAGCACGGCCACGTTCTTGCCCTGGATCAGGGACAGGTCGGCGTCGTCGTCGTAGAACATCTCAGCCACTTGAGGGCTCCTTCTTGGTTGACGTGATGAACAAATCGGATGGGGTTGTCGGGTGATCCCTGACGTTGTGGGGTGTTATCTCGGTGCACAACGTCAGGTTTCCCCGGCCGACCGGGGAAACCTGCGCCCCGTCAGCCCGGGATCGCATGAGCGGCAGGGACAGGGACAGGCACAGGCCGCAGGGTGCGTTCGGTGATCGAGCGGCTGCCGCGACCGATGGCGACCATGCCGGACTGGACGAGCTCGCGGATGCCGAAAGGCTCGAGCACCGCCAGGAAGTCCTTGAGCTTGCCCGCGTTTCCGGTCACCTCGATGGTGACGGCGTCGGGTGCGACGTCGACGACCTTCGCGCGGAAGAGCTGGACGGCGTCGAGCACCTGCCCACGGGTGTCTGCGTCGGCCCTGACCTTGATCAGCAGCAGCTCGCGCTCGATGGAGTCGCGGTCCTCGAGCTCGACGATCTTGATCACCTCGACGAGCTTGTTCAGCTGCTTGGTGACCTGTTCGAGTGGCGACTTCTCGACACTGACCACGATCGTCATCCGCGAGACCTCCGGGTGCTCGGTGGGTCCGACCGCGAGGGAGTCGATGTTGAAGCCCCGGCGGCTGAACAGGCCGGCGATGCGCGCGAGAACACCAGGCTTGTTCTCGACCAGGACCGAGAGCGTGTGAGTACTCACTACAGGTCGTCCTCCTCGAACTCGGGCGCCAGGTCGCGGGCGTACTTGATCTCGTCGTTGGAGGTCCCGGCGGCCACCATCGGCCACACCATCGCGTCGCGCTCGACCCTGAAGTCGACCACGACCGGGACGTCGTTGATCTCCATCGCCTTGCTGATGGTGGCGTCCACGTCGGCGGGGTGGTCACAGGAGAGCCCGACAGCGCCGTACGCCTCGGCGAGCTTGACGAAGTCGGGCACTCTCCCCCTTGTCCGGCGGAGTGACTGCAGGTCGGTGTTGGAGTAACGGCCCTCGTAGAACAGGGTCTGCCACTGCCGCACCATGCCGAGCGATTCGTTGTTGATGATCGCGACCTTGATCGGGATGCCCTCGATCGTGCAGGTCGCGAGCTCCTGGTTGGTCATCTGGAAGCAACCGTCGCCGTCGATGGCCCACACGGTGGTCTCCGGGCGTCCGACCTTCGCGCCCATCGCGGCCGGGACCGCGAAGCCCATCGTGCCGAGGCCCCCAGAGTTGATCCAGGTGTTCGGGTTCTCGAACTGCACGTAGTGGGTGGCCCACATCTGGTGCTGTCCGACGCCCGAGACATAGATGGCCTCGGGTCCGGCGATCGCGCTCAGGCGCTCGATGACGTGCTGCGGGGCGAGGCCCTCGGCCGGGGAGTCGTACCCGAGCGGGTACTGCATCTTCACGCCGGCCAGGAACTTCACCCAGCCCTCGTAGTCACCCGTGGTGCCCTTGTCGTGCTCGGCCTGCAGTGCGACCACAAGATCGGCGATGACCTCACGCGCGTCGCCCACGATCGGGACGTCGGTCACCCGGTTCTTGCCGATCTCGGCGGGATCGATGTCGGCGTGGATGATCTTGGCGCCGGGGGCGAACGAGTCCAGGTTGCCGGTCACCCGGTCGTCGAACCGCGCCCCCAGGCTGATCATCAGGTCGCACTTCTGGAGTCCGGCGACCGCGGCGACGGTGCCGTGCATGCCTGGCATGCCGAGGTGCTGAGGGTGGCTGTCGGGGAAGGCGCCGCGAGCCATCAGCGTGGTCACGACGGGGATGCCGGTGAGCTCGGCGAGCGCGCGCAGCTCCTTGGAGGCGCGGGCGCGGATCACCCCACCACCGACGTAGAGCACCGGGCGGCGCGACTCGAGGATGAGCCGGGTCGCCTCGCGGATCTGCTTGGAGTGCGGCCGCGTCACCGGTCGATAACCGGGCAGGTTGAGCTCGGTCGGCCAGTTGTAGGTGGTCTGGGCCTGCAGCGCCGACTTGGCGACGTCGACCAGGACGGGACCGGGTCGCCCGGTGGAGGCGATGTAGAAAGCCTCGGCCACGACGCGCGGGATCTGGTCGGGGTCGGTCACCAGGAAGTTGTGCTTGGTGATCGGCATCGTGATGCCGCGGATGTCGGCCTCCTGGAAGGCGTCGGTGCCGATCATGCTGGCGCCGACCTGGCCGGTGATGGCGACCATCGGCACCGAGTCCATGTAGGCGTCCGCAATCGGCGTGACCAGGTTGGTCGCACCCGGACCGCTGGTCGCCATGCAGACGCCGACCTTGCCGGTGGCCACGGCGTACCCCTGCGCAGCGTGACCGGCACCCTGCTCATGGCGCACGAGGATGTGCCGGATGTTCGAGTCGTAGAGGGGGTCGTACGCCGGGAGGATCGCTCCACCCGGAATGCCGAAGATGTTCTCGGCACCGGCGCTCTCGAGGGCCTTGATCAGGCTCTGCGCACCCGTGACCCGCTCGCCACCAGCGGTTCCCTGCTCGGACATCTATTCATCTTCTCTGTCGTGTTCCGGCCAACAAAAAACCCCTCGAGCCTTAAGGCGAACGAGGGGTCGACGCATGTGCTCCGGGCCTGGGCCCTCAGCTCACGCGTCGCGTGCGTACGAGAATCTCAAAACGCATGGGCACAACAATGCCCCCGCACCCGTCGCGGCTCAACTCAGTGTGCCACTCGTCCCGGATCCTGGGATGACCATCCCAGACCCTGGAGGTCAGTCGGTCGGGTCCGCCCAGTTGCTCCGGCCCTGCCAGGTGCAGATGCAGGCCTTGTTGCCCTCCGAGTCGGCCAGCACCCAGAACGCGGGGGCCTCCTCGTCGCTCACGAGGGTTCCTCCAGCGTCGATCGCCGCCTGGATCCGGGCCTTTGCCAGCTCTGCAGGCACGCTGATGTCGAGATGCCAGCGCTGGCGGTCAGGGGCATCGGAGTCGGACTCCTGGAACCACACGGACGGGTTGCGAGACGCCCCGTCGCTCAGGTCGTCGTCGTGGCGCGGGTTGGCCGCGTAGCCGAGCATGGCCTGCCAGAACGGCTTGATCGCCGAGTGGTTCGGGGTGTCCAGCGCCAGCTCGATCACGTCGGGCGCCTCGGCCGAGGCGCTCACACCG
>JBDSXU010000358.1:0-2461 GCA_039926005.1 Marmoricola sp. | reverse complement strand
TCACCCCGGGAGCCTACGAGGGTGGCCCAGCTGCGGCGGCGATGACCCTCTGCCCGGTCACGTGGCAGGCGAGCTCGAGCAGGTCCTGCCCAAGCGTTTGGCCACTTCGCGAAAGTATCGAGACGGGGACGGGTCGAAAGGCGGGATCCGGGCGCAGACTGGAGTCATGTCTCGCGGCAGCGAGACAGCCCAACGCCAGGCCTGGCGAGGGGCAGTAGGTCCTCCCCCGGCCGACCTCCCGTCAGGTCTGGCTCGCGCTCCGGCGTCGCGTGACCACGATGCGCGCGCCGTGACGCGGCACGCTGGTGATGTTGCGGACCATCGGAACCTCGATCGTGCCGGCCGGCAGGGCGACGTCGTAGGTCGAAAGCACCTCACGCAGCACGGCCACACCCTCCATCAGCGAGAAGCCCGCGCCGATGCAGCGCCGTACGCCGCCGCCGAACGGAATCCAGGTGTTTGTGGCGACCTCACCCTCGAGGAACCGCTCGGGTCGGAACCGGCTGTGGTCCGGGTGACTGGACTCGGACTCGTGGGCGAGGATGATCGAGGCGGCGACGTTGGTTCCTCGTGGCAGGTCGATGCCTGCGACCGTGGCCGGCGCCATCAGGTGCCGCACCACCATCGGGATCACCGGGTGCAGCCGCATGGACTCCTTCAACACCGCTTCGAGGTGGTCCGTGTCGCCTGCGGAGGCGGCATCGCGAGCCTTCGACTCCTGCACGGGGTCCTTGCCCAGCTCGTGAAGGGCCCAGGCGAGTGCCGTCGCGGTGGTCTCGTGGCCGGCGAGCAGAAGGGTCACCAGCTGGTCGCGCAACTCCTCGTCGGTGAGGCCCTCGCCGGAGGCGTCGTCGGTCACCTGCAGCAGCCGGGAGAGGACGTCGGACCGGTCGGCGAGGTCGCTGGCCAGGCGACGTTCCGCGATCTCCGCGAAGATCACCCGGTCGAGCTCGACCTGGTTCTCGAGGGTGCGCCGCCAGGGGCCGAACCCCTGCAGTCGCGGGAACCCCCAGCCCAGGAACACCAGGGGTGGGATGTTCACCGTCTTGTTGACCAGCGGACGAAGCTCCGAGAGCCGGGCCTCGTCGGTGACCCCGAAGACCACCTGCAGGATCACCTCGAGGGTGAGGGCGTTCATCCGCCCGAGGGACTCGAACGGCGCACCCTCCCTCCAGCGACCCACCTCTTCCTCGGTGAGCCGGACGACCAGGTCCTCGTAGCCGCGCAGCGCTTGCCCGTTGAAGGCCGGCATCAGCAGCTTGCGGGCCCGCTTGTGCTGCGTGGAGTCCACCAGCAGCAACGAGTGCTCACCCATCACGGGACCGAGGATCGCGTTGCCCTTCCCGGCGTGGAACACCTCAGGGTCGCCGGCGAAGATCTCCTTGAGGTGCTCAGGCCGGTTGAAGACGACGAAGTCGCGCCCCTCAGGCACGATCCGCAGCGAGAACACGTCGCCGTAGCGGCGCCGCATGAACGGGATGAAGTGGTGCCTGAACCGGAGCAGTGCGATGCTCTGCACGATCACCGGCAGTCGCGGGCCCGGGGGCAGGTCCCTCGTCGGCACCTTCGCGACGTCGACCAGCGGAGCCGGGCGCATCTTGGCGAAGCGTCGCTCGGTCACGGACTCGGTCTCGGTTCGCATACGGAGAGTATGCCGCGCCTCGGCGGATGCCACGAGGGCCCGGTTCAGAGTGCGGAACCCGATCAGCAAATGCAGGCAGAACCAGGCCTCACTCGATCAGGCCGGCACTGCGCGCGAGTGCCGCCGCCTCGGTGCGGCTCCCCGCCCCCAGCTTGGACATCACGTTGGAGACGTGGACGCTGACGGTCTTGGCCGAGATGAACAGCTGTTTGCCGATCTCCGCGTTGCTGCGTCCCGAGGACACAAGAAGGAGAATCTCGCGCTCGCGGGGGGTCAAACGCCCCAGCTCCGTGCCCGACCGCGCCACACCCAGCTCCTCGAGGAGAGGAGTGGCGCCCAGCCGGGTGGCCGCTGCCCGGGCCAACGCGGCCTCCCGCTGACTCCCTTCCACATCGCCGGAGGCGCGCAGTACGGCGCAGAGCCGGGTGCGCGCCCGTGCCTCCTCGTGGGGGTGTCCGAGCTCGGCGAAGACGTCCGCGGTCGCACGCCACCGACCGATCAGGTCGGCCACGTCCACCGGGGCGCCGAGCAGCCAGTCGAGCCGGAGCTGCTCAGCGCGCAGCCGCACCTCCCAGGCTCGGCCCTCGATGGCGAAGGGCCGGTCGATGTCGAGCCGGTCGTCCAGCACCCGTTCGGCGTCGGCGACGAGGCGTTGCGCGGTCACCCTCACCCCGTCCCTCTCGGCGGTCGGGGTGCGTGGCGCCTCGTCGGCCAGGGCAGCGAGCGCGAGCGTGGCCAGCCGCAGCCGGGCACCGAAGTCCCGGGTCCAGAGCGGGGTGAGGACGGCACAGACGTCGTCATACATCGCGACAGCCGCAC
>JBDSXU010000357.1:0-4989 GCA_039926005.1 Marmoricola sp. | reverse complement strand
GCGTACGGCATCCACGATGATCGGAACGCCCGCGGCATCGGTGAGCGCCTCGACGAGCTCCCGCCGGTCCTTGGTCGCCAGCTCACGCGGCTCGGCATCTCCACTGAGCGCGGAGAGCCGCGTCGCGGCACCGGAGACGTCACCGGCAAGGCGGGTCCGGATCGAGGCCTTGTCGGCCACACGCTTGCCGATGACGCGTCGCAGGTCGCTGATGCACTCCCCCGTCCTGGCCGAGGTGGCCAGCACCGGGACACCGCCGAGCCCGTCGAGGTCGAGGAGCCGCCGCACGTCGCCGAGCATGGCGCCGCGGCGGTCCTCGGGAACCTCGTCGATGTGGTTGAGCACGACGAGCATGACGTCCTTGTGCGTGGCCATCGGCCGCAGGAACCGGTCATGGATCGCGGCGTCGGCGTACTTCTGCGGGTCGAGCACCCAGACCATCAGGTCGGTCATGCCGATCAGCCGGTCGACCTCGAGGTGGTGGCTCACCTCGGTGGAGTCGTGGTCGGGCAGGTCGAGCAGCACCAGGCCGCGCAGGGGGTCGCGGCGGCCGTCGTCCAGCGCGCTGGAGTGGTCGACCCGGTGACGGGTGGGCACGCCGAGCCACTCGAGCAGCCCGTCCGCGCCGTCGGTCCCCCAGACGCAGGCGGACGCGGTCGACGTGGTCGGACGTCGGGCCCCGACCTGGGCGAGGTCGAGTCCGGACAGCGCGTTGAACAGGCTGGACTTGCCGCTGCCGGTGGCCCCGGCGAGCGCGACGACGGTGTGATCACCGGAGAGCCGCAATCTGGCACCGGTCCGCTCCACGACGAGCGCGCAGCGTTCGACGACCTCGCCGTCCAGGCGTCCGCGGGCCGAATCAACCGCCTGGTCGAGGCCGGCGACCCGGGCGTCGAGAGCCGTCGTGCGGCCGAGGAGTTTCCCGGGAACCTTCCTGGCCCCCGCGACCAGCCCGCTCACGAACCGCTCCGCGCGGAGGCGAAGCGCAGGTCGTCGAGCCTACGGGCCAGGGTGCGCAGCTGCTCGGGGGAGCCGGTCGGGAGCTCGAGTGCGTCGAGCCGTTTTACGAAGCGCTGACGCTCCTGGTCCATCAGCGCGTCGACGCGGGTGGCGAGGTCACGGCGCGCGTTGAGCGCTAGGCGGCGTACGGCCTGATCGCCGAAGACCGCCTCAAGCAGCTTCTGGCCGACGACCGCGGAGCCGCCCGCGATCCCGACCTCGGCACCGGTGACCCCACCGGTGGAGGCAAAGACGACCACCATCAGCGCCACCGAGAGCCCGTTGAAGCCGAAGGCCAGGAACCGCGCGGTCGAGCGCTTGTCGGCACCCTCGCTGCGAACGAGCTCAAGGACGCCGTTCTGCCAGTCGCGCACCATCCGCTCTGCCCGCGCCCGGAAGTCGCGCGAGGCGCGGGAGAGGTCCACCCCGCCGGCCTCCAGCACCTGGGCGCCCGCGGCAACCGAGCGCCACGAGGCGTCCACCCGCTCTGCCGCGGCCTCGGCGTGCTCGAGGATGAGCGTCTGCAGCCCCGACTCCACCGCGACGGTGACTCGCTCTGCCTGCTGCGGCTTCCCCTTGACCGCGTTGGTGATCCGGTCGCGCAGCCAGCTCACCTTGGTCTCGAGGTTGCGGAGCAGCTCGCCGGTGCCGACGAACTCCTGCCAGCGGGCCAGCACCTCGCCGCGCAACAGGGTCCCGTCGGCGGAGCCCTTGTCGATGTCGGCCAGAGCCTGGTCGTAGGAGGTGTCCACGTCGTGCTTGAGCCGGGCCTGCATGTCGACCTGGGCCTGACAGGCGTCCGCGAGCTCATGGGTACGACGGCCGATGGACCGCACCGCCCCGTCGAGGGTCTGGCGAACCACTCCGTTGCGGGCCTCGACGTCCGCGCCGAGCTCGCCGAGCCAAGCCCGCATGTCGCTGACCGACGAGGCGGGCAGCAGACCTTCCTCGTCGAGCGGCGCCTCGGCCACCGTGAAGAGCGGCGAGTCCTTGAGTCCACGGTCCACGAGCATCCGCGCGAGGTGGCTGCTCACCTCGGGGATCGCCTCCGCCGCGGTCCGGTCGAGCACGATCGCCACGGCTGCACTGCGTTCGGCCGCCTGCTTGAGGAACCCCCATGGGACCTGGTCGGCGTACCGCGCAGCTGAGGTGACGAACAGCCACAGGTCCGCCGCCGCCAGCAGCTGGGCGGCCAGACTGCGGTTGCGCTCCTCGACCGAGTCGATGTCGGGCGCGTCCAGCAGGGCGAGCCCCTGCGGGATCGCAGTCGAGGCGACCAGCTGCAGTGCGCCGGGATCCGTGGTGGCGTGGGTGGTGCGCTCGAGGTCGGGCAGGATCCGCCGCTCCTCGAACCAGGAGGCGTCGGCGGGGTGGTGGACCAGGACGGGTGAGCGCGTCGTCGGGCGGAGTACGCCGGGCTCGCTGACCCGCTCCCCAACCAGGGAGTTGACCAAGGTCGACTTGCCGGCGCCCGTCGACCCGCCGACCACAGCGACCAGCGGGGCGTCGATCTGCAACAGCCGCGGCAGCACGTAGTCCTCGAGCTGGTCGATGATCTCCGAGCGAACGGCCCGACTCTCCGCCACGCCAGGGATCTCCAGCGGCAGCTGCGCGTGCAGGAGAGCGTCGCGCAAGGCGGCCAGCGTGGTCAGCATGGATGCCCGGAGTCCGTCACTTCGGTGCTCCGGTCCCGGAACCGGTCGGAGGACGCCCGCTGACGGTGGGCATCTGCACGGGTCGGCGGTCACCGGTGGGCTGGGGCCAGATAAGGCCGGGCCGCAGGACCCTCATCCGCTCCACGTGCTCCTGGCCGATCAGGGCAAAGTCGGGCGGAGCCACCCCACGCAGGTAACGGCTGTGCAGGAACCCGAGCTCCACGGCCTCGTTCTGGTAGGCCACCATCGTGCGCCGGGCCGCCTTGCCACCGACCCTCTCGGCGTACCGCCGGGCGAAGCGGCGGGCAGGGATTCGAGAGAGCCAGGGGATCTCGGCCGGGTCGAGGAAGCCTCGCCGGGCGCAGTCGCTGAGCGCCGTCGTCAACACGCCACCCTCTCGCCGCCGTGACCAGACAGCGAAACCGATGAGGAGGAGAAACGCGGGGAGCATCAGAAAGGCATAGGTCGCGAGGGCGTTGCGACCGTCGTCGAGGCTCAGCGAGCCGTTCCAGGCGGCGTGGGCGGCCACGGCGATGAGGTAGCCGACGATCGGCGCGGTCACGCGCACGACCTTGCTCCGCGCGGTGACAGCGAGGCCTATCCCGATGCCGGTGAAAGCGGTGAAGAACGGGTGCGCGAACGGGCTGAAGACGCAGCGGACGATGAAGAGCCCGACCGCGCCGCCAAGCCCGCCTGCCTGGCCGTCACCTCCCACGTACGCCGAGGTCAGGTAGAGGATGTTCTCGGTGAACGCGAACCCGATGCCGACCATCCCGGCGTAGACGATGCCGTCCAGGACACCATCCAGTTCCTGGCGACGGTAGAAGAGCAGCAACAGGATGAACAGGCCCTTGGCCGCTTCCTCGGTGATCGGCGCGACCACTGTCGCGACAAGGGTCTCTTCGGACTGGAAGATCACAGTGTCGAAGAGTTGCAGCAGGAGCGCGCCCGAGGTGGCGACGAAGGCGCCCCAACCCAGGCCGAGGACGAGCAGCGAGCGCGGCTCGGGCTCGTAGCGATCGAGCCACATGTAGCAACTGATCAGCGGCGCCAGAGGCAGCGCCGCGAGCAGCAGACCCACCACGAGGGCCCCGGGGGCGCCCGAGATCAGGAGCACCAGACCCATGCCCCCGGCTCCGAGGAACATCACCACCGTCACGACGATGGTGAATGCGGCGGAGCTGCGACGTCTCTGCATGCGCGTAGCGTAACGATGCCCCGGTCGTAGAGTGACACCGTGACCGACGCGATGGACGGTGGCCCGCACAGCGATGTCGAGAGCCACACCGAAAGCCATGACCCGACCGTTCCGGAGGCCTACTCCGCCTTCATGCGCACGGGATGGGGCGAACGCGAGCTGGACGTCGCGGCTCACCCGATCACCGATTGGGCGCGTGCGCGCCGGGAGCGGCTGGCCGAACAGTTCCCGGGAGAACGCCTCGTCGTCCCCTCGGGCGGCTTCAAGGTCCGCTCCAACGACTGCGACTACCGGTTTCGCTCGAGCACTGCCCACACCTACCTGTGTGGCAACCAGACGAGCGACGCCGTTCTCGTGATCCAGGACGGTGAGGCGGTTCTGTACGCCCGTCCGCGCAGCTCGCGCGACACAGATGAGTTCTTCCGGGACCGGCAATACGGCGAGCTCTGGGTCGGGCGGCGCCCGTCGCTGAAGGAGATCTCCGACTCGCTGGGCGTGCAGACCCGACACATCGACGAACTGTCATCGCGACTCTCCGGGTCGGCCAAGACGCGGGTTCTGCGCGGACTCGACGCACGGGTGGACGCCGAGGTGTCAGGTGACGCCGGGCGCGACACCGAGTTCGCGCGGGTGCTCTCCGAGCTTCGCCTGGTCAAGGACGCGTGGGAGATCGGCGAGCTCCAGGGGGCCTGCGACATCACCACACTCGGGTTCGAGGACTCGGTGCGCGAATGGGACCGGGTGCTCGAGCACGGCGAGCGATGGATCGAGGGCACGTTCTTCCGTCGGGCGCGGGCGATGGGCCACGACATCGGCTACGACTCGATCGTCGGTGGTGGCCGACACGCGACCACGCTGCACTGGATCGAGAACTCGGGCCCGGTCACGCCCGGCAACCTGCTGCTGCTCGACATGGGCGCCGAGGCATCCTCGCTCTACACCGCCGATGTCACCCACACCCTGCCCGTGGACGGGGCGTTCACCTCGGTTCAGCGCGACCTCTACTCACTCGTGCTGGCGGCGCAACAGGCCGGCCTGGACGTCGTACGGCCCGGGGCAGCGTTTCGCGCTCCGCACGAGGCCGCGATGTCGGTGCTCGCCCACGGGCTCGATGACCTGGGGCTGCTCCCGGTCTCG
>JBDSXU010000356.1:0-3117 GCA_039926005.1 Marmoricola sp. | reverse complement strand
CCCGGCTCGGTCTGCCACTCGGCCGCGGTCTCGAGCAGGCCCTCCGTCCGCCGGTTGACAGCATGGCGGCGCGCCTGCGTCAGCGGGTACGACGGAAGGCCGGACGTCGCCTCCTCTCCCTGCTGGTCGACACCGACCCAGGTGGAGTACGCCGTGGTGCCCGGCGGCAGCTCCTGGAAACCGCCCTTGAACGAGACCAGCGTCTCGGAGAACGCGGCGGTCGCGGTGCGGAAGCGGAGCCAGCGGTGGTTGTCCCAGCCGGGGGCGGGGACCAGGCCCGGCTGCTCACCGGCGAAGCGGTCGACCAACCGCGTGGCGGCGCCTTCGCCCCGAGTGCTCAACGCGAGGACGGTGCTCTCTTCCATGTTGAGGTTCATGCCCCCCTCGCTGTCGTCGTGGAAGACGGTGACTATCCGGTCGCGGTAGCCGGGCATCGACAGCTGCGCCTCGTCGACCCAGGTGCGCGCGGTGTCGATGATCGAGGAGAAGAACTGCTTGAGTGCGCCGACGCCGTTCTCCTGCCAGACCGACTGTCGTCGCAGCAGCCCGGCGTTGTTGGTCACGGGCAGGTAGCTGTTCTCGAGCTCGGAGGTCTCCTTGTCCCGGTCGCGCGGGAACGACGCCAGGTCGATCGCGAAGGTGGGCCGGCGGGGGAGCGCCGAGTCGAAGAAGTGCAGCGGCAGGTTGGCGCAGATGCCTCCGTCGGAGAACCAGTTCTCCTGCAGCGCCAGCTTCGGGAGCACCACCGCGCCCTGCTCCGGAGTAGCGTCCGGGTGCTCGGCCCGCCACTTCCGAGTCACCTCCCGCCCGTTCTGGTTGACGAGCAGCGAGAAGTCGACCGCGTGAAGCGGGACGGCCGCGATCAGTCCCGGGAAGCTCAGGCTCATCCGCACGGCCACCACGATGGGCAGGTCGTTCATCATCGGGAACGGCCTCAGCGGCATGGCTTGTGCGGCTGCCACGGCAGCGAGCCACTGGTCAACCGTGTCGCCGGCCGTCGTCGGCTGCTCCGCGGGGGCCGCGCTCGGGGTCGGGTTCTCCATCTGGGCCACGACCGACTCCGGGAACAGCGAGCGGAAGTGTTCTGGGTCGAAGGAGTAGCCGCTCGTGTCCCACGGCATCGCCAGCGGCTGGCGGCGCGAGAGGTTGGTCGTCATCAGCTGCAGCTTGATCCCGCCGCGCTCGAGGTCTCCGAACGTGAGCGGGGGGTCATCGAGGGTGCGGCCGGCGAGGGTCTGGAAGGTTGCGTGCAGCCACGGGGTGAGGGCCGGGGTCTTGGCATCGGGTGGGGTGTGGCCCGAGCACAACCCGAACCCGGCCGACGGAATCCGGCCGACGTCTCGGAAGACACCGAGCCCGACGCCGATCGCCAGACCGATGAGGGCGAGCACCAACCCGGCCACCAGGCACACCCACTGCGCCGGGCCGCCGAGCACGAAGCCGAGGATGACGAGGATGACGCCCGGGGTGGCCCCGGCTGCGGCGTACGGCAGGAAGGCGCGGAGCGCGGCGGTTGCCATCGCCCGGGTCCGCGTCATGCCGACGGTCCCCAGGCCAGCGGTGACGAGGTGGAAGAGTCGCCGCATCTTCGCCTGTGGCTGGAACAACGTGAACAGCCGGCTCTCCTCGCCCTGCACCTTCGCGGTCAGGTCGTGGGGGAGCGTGGCCAGTCGTTCGAAGCCCCCACCAGCCCGGCCGAGCTCCGCCGACGCCGCGGCGGCAGCAGCGATGGCCCCGGCCGAGGACCCACCCACGGCTCTGAGCCGGTAGACCTTCGCCAGTTCGCAGACCGCGAGCGGATAGACCACCCCGCTGGTGATCCCGCCCTTCATCACCAGGTCGCACTCGAGTGGAGGGTTGGTGGTCGAGGCGCTCGACGCCTCGGTCCTGGTGGTCATACAGGGCACGCTAGTGCGCAGCCGAGTCTGGATCGGGCATTGGATTCGTCTCGACCGAGCAGGACTAGACATGAGCCGTCTCGCCCTTCCTACGCACGCGGCACACGAGCAGGATGAGGAGCAGAGACCGGCGCCGGAAACGCCGAGTGGCGCCTTCCTTCGGGCAAGGAGGCCTGCGATGACACGGACCCGGATGGACGTCTGGACCCGCACGAGGGACGAGGGCGACTGGCCCGCCGTACTCACGGACTACGAGGTCGGGGTCGGCCGGATGCGCGACCTGGACACACCGGGCAACAAGCCCGGCAACCCGATCGGATGGCGTTTCCAGGCGGCGATCCACGGGCTCAGGAGCCAGTTCGGCACCGCCGACACCAGCAACGAGTTCTGGAGCAACTGCCAGCACGGCAGCTGGTACTTCCTGCCGTGGCACCGGATGTACCTCGCTGCGTTCGAGCTGATCGTCCAGCATGTGCTGGAGGACGACACCTGGTCGCTGCCCTACTGGTACTCGATCGATCCCGACGACGTCGACAAGTCGTCGCTGCCGCCTGCCTTCCTGGACATGACCCTCGACGACAACAACCTGCAGACCGACGAGCGCTCGGAGGTCGCCCAGTCCGGTGGGGCGTTCTACGGGACGATCCCTGTCAACTTCTTGAACAAGTCCTTGATCGACGCACTGAAGTCCGACACCTTCGCGACACCCGACGGACTCTCCACCTTCGGTGGCGGCGAGCGCGCCGACCTCAACTTCCGCGGCGACGAGGCCGGGTTGCTCGAGGACGTGCCGCACGGTCTCGTGCACTCGTTGGTCGGCAACGACTACGACGGCAACACGCTCGTGAACCCGGGTTGGATGGGCTCGTTCTACACCGCGGGTCTCGACCCGATCTTCTGGCTGCACCACGCGAACCTCGACCGGTTGTGGCAGGTGTGGCTCGAGCTCGACGACTCGCACACCAACCCGACGGGTGACTCCGCGTTCCTAGACACCGAGTTCACCTTCCCCCACCCCACCGAAGGCACGGTGACGTGGAAGATCGGTGACGCCCTCGACACGAACTTCTTCGGCTACGACTACGAGAGCGTCTCGCCCCCGTCCGAGCTCGCCCCGCCGGCACCATCGCCGCTCCCGGACGAGGACCTACGACCGGAGGACGCCATGCCTCGTGCGCAAGGAGACTCGCCACCACGGGTGCTGGGTGCAGCGAGCGAC
>JBDSXU010000355.1:0-1775 GCA_039926005.1 Marmoricola sp. | reverse complement strand
TGGTCGACTACTTCCGCAGCATCTCCGGGGAGCACCCCGACTGGGACGAGTACCGCCAGGCCATGCGTGACCAGGGCAAGGCCCTGATCCGGGTGAGCATCGACTCATGGGGCCCGATCGCCACGGGCGGCTTCCCACCCGAGCACGCCGGCTGACACGTGACCGCCGAGACACCGCGTCCGATCGTCCTCCTGGCCACCTTCTCCGTGCTCCCCGACGGCGAGGAGTGGACGGGCACGACCCACCTGCTCGAGGCCTTCGCCGCCCGCGACGTCGACGCGCGTTGGGTGGTGTGGGACGACCCGGACGTCGACTGGTCCGCAGGGCTGGTGGCCGTGCGTGCGACCTGGGACTACGAGCAGCGACGCGAGGAGTTCCTGGACTGGGCGCGCTCGCTGCCCTGGATGCTCAACTCTGCCCCGGTGTTCGCCTGGAACACCGACAAGTCCTACCTGCCGCAGCTCGCAGCGAGTGGCGTCCCGGTGGTGCCGACGATCGTTGTCGACAACGAGGCGGATCTCCCGGCAGTGATCGCGGAGGTCTCCCTTGGGTTCGACCACCCGAACGCGGTGGTCAAGCCGACGGTCGGTGCCGGCGGTCGCGGTGTCGTGGTCTTCGACGGCACAGACGGTGGTCCCTCCGAGCTGGACGAGTCGGGCCTTGGCTCCGGTCCCTGGGTGGTCCAGCCGATGGTCGAGTCCATCCGCACCGAGGGCGAGACCTCGGTCTTCGTCTTCGGCGCAGAGGTCGTCTCCCAGGCCCGGAAGGTCCCGGCGGCGGGGGATATCCGCGTGCACGAGCAGTACGGCGGTACGACGGTCGCCGTCCCCCTCACCGACGAGGCGGCCGACCTGGCCCGTCGTACGGTCGAGGCGGCGAACGCGCTGCTCGGCGAGACCCTCGACTACGCGCGGGTCGACCTGATGCGCCTCGCGGACGGCACGCTGGTCGTCAGCGAGCTCGAGGTGACCGAACCAGGCCTCTATCTGGAGATCCTGCCGGCAAATGCCGGTGCCTTCGCCGATCTGGTGGTTGGACGTTTGACCACCTCCTGAGTGGGAAACCCCTGCCCTGACAGCTTGCCTCGTACAACGACAGGGCGTGTTCCCCGTGGCGGAGAAGACCGGCATCACCAGGACCAAGGACGTTCACACCGGCATCACCAGGACGACGAGGGCAGCGAGGGCGGCGGCAGCCTCGCCAAGCAGCTCAATGCCCGGGACCTGATGGGCTTCGGGATCGGCATCGTCATCGGGACCGGCATCTTCGTGCTGACCGGTGTCGAGGCCAAGACCCACGCCGGCCCTGCCATCACCGTCTCCTTCCTGATCGCCGGGATCGTCGCAATGCTCGCGGCCCTCTGCTACGCCGAGCTCGCAGCCGCTGTGGCAGGCCGTCACCGGCGTGTCCCCCACGGCGTACGGCGTGGCCGGCGTCCTGACTGCGGCGGCCGTCGTGTTCTTCGCCTACAGCGGTTTCGAAGCGGTGGCCAACCTGGGTGAGGAGACCGAGAACCCCGGCAGAGACATGCCCCGCGGGCTGATCGGCACGCTTGCGACCTGCACGGTGCTCTATCTGCTCGTTGCGCTGGCCGAGATGGTCTCGATCGGCACCCCGTTCGCCTTTGTGGTCGTGGCCATCGCGGTCCCGGTGCTGCGCCGGACCGAGCCGAAGATGGACCGTCCGTTCAAGACCCCCCAGGTCCCGCTGCTGCCGATCATCACCGCCCTCGCCTGTTTCGCGCTGATGGCCAACCTCGCCGTGGAGACCTGGTT
>JBDSXU010000354.1:0-4791 GCA_039926005.1 Marmoricola sp. | reverse complement strand
CGACTGGATCCAGATGTTCGCGCGTCAGTGGACACCGAAAGGCCCGGCGCTGGTCGTCCTCGAAGGCGTCTACACCGCCACGGACCCGCCGGTGAAAGCGCTGCGCAAGGTGCTACCACCGTTGCGGTTGGGTGGGGTGGCGATCGATCTCAGCTTCGTGGCGCTGCTGCTGATCTGCTACATCCTGCTGTCCCTGAACCGCGGCCTGCTGCTTCGCTGAGCAATAGTCCCTGGCTGACCCCAGGTGATCGGGGTAGTGAGGTCTGCACCCCGAGACCCGCAGGACCAGTTATCGTTTCCCGCGGACTACAGACAATTCGATGAACGAACGAGGATCAGGAGAGGTCATGCCGCTGACGCCCGAGGACGTGAGCAACAAGCGCTTTACCCCGGTGCGGCTGCGCGAGGGTTACGACATGGGCGAGGTGGACGCCTTCCTCGACGAGGTCGAGGCCGAGCTGGAGAGGCGGGTCAAGGAGAGCGACGACCTCCGGGCCAAGCTGTCGGCC
Source organism: Marmoricola sp. (assembly GCA_039926005.1). GTDB lineage: Bacteria > Actinomycetota > Actinomycetes > Propionibacteriales > Nocardioidaceae > Marmoricola. The sequence continues at coordinate 4,282 of JBDSXU010000354.1, read as the reverse complement.
GCCCAGGGTGGCGCTCCGGTCACTGCCCCGGTCGAGAGGCCTGAGGCCAAGACTCCGGCCGAGGCAGCCGAGGAGCCGGCGGCTACCGGTTCCGTTGCTGCCGCGGCTCCTCGCGAGACGATCAAGGTGGTCACCGCTTCCGAGGCCTCCTCGGCAGCAGTGCGGCTGCTGGAGCTCGCCACCAAGAACGCCGACGAGGTCGTCGCCGAGGCAAAGGAGGAAGCTGAGCAGATCGTGGTTGCCGCCCGTACCGATGCCGAGCGCCTGCAGTCGGAGACCAAGGCCAGCACGGACACGCTCGAGCAGGACGCTCGAGCTCGCGCGCAGAACCTCGACGCCGAGACCGACACCAAGCGCGGCGAGCTGATGGGCGACATGCACAAGGAGAAGGCCCGGCTCGACGCCGAGGTGGAGAACCTGCGTGCGTTCGAGCGTGAGTACCGCAGCCGGCTCAAGCGCTACTTCAGCGAGCAGCTGCAGGCTCTCGACGGCGTCGGCGAGGGCGGTGACCTCGCGGAGTCCGGCGATTCACGCCGGCTGAAGTCGGTCCTGGGCGGGCCGGGTGACCACGAGTCGCCGGGCGAGGCACCTGCGGAGGACACCGAGTCGGACGCTGAGGCCTCCGAGGACAACGCCAAGGACTGACCCGTTCTGCCTGGGTGGCCGCTCAGATCCGGTAGAGGTTGAAGGCGATTCCCAGGCCAGGGTCGCTCTGCTCGAGTCCGTCAGGTGTCTCCGCCTCGGCGACGGTCGACGCGAGGACCTCCTGGGCGATCAGGTCACGATGCTCGGCCACCGCCTGCGCCAGCTCACCGGTGCCGTCCCCGTCCAGCACTGCCCAGCTGAGCGCGATCCGGTCAGAGACCTCGAACCCGGCGGCCTTGCGGGCCTCCTGGATCATCCGGATGACCTCGCGGGCCAGACCCGCTCGGCGGAGCTCGGGGGTGATCTCGAGGTCGAGCGCCACCGTCTCGCCATGCTCGTTGACCACCGACCAGCCTTCGCGGGGACGCTCGGAGATGATCACCTCGCCCGGGAGGATCTCGACGGGCTGACCGTCGAGCTCGACCGTCGCGCGCCCCTCGGTCGCGAGGGCCGTGGCCAGTCTCTCCGCGTCGGCCGCCGCGATCGCAGCAGCCACCCGGGGAGTGTCCTTGGCGAACCGCTTTCCCAGGGCACGGAAGTTGCCCTTGGCAATGTGGTCGACCAGGTCGGCACCGGCTCCCGAGAGCGGCTCCAGAGCACCGATGTTGAGCTCCTCGGCGACCTCACGGCGGAGCTCCTCGGAGATGCGGTCGTGGGCCGTCGTCGCGACCAGGGCGCGACGCAGGGGCTGCCGCGTCTTCACCTTGGCCTCCGCGCGGGCCGCCCGGCCGAGCTCGACCAACCGACGGGTGAGCTTCATCTGCTCGCCGAGGTCGGCATCGACCAGCGACGCGTCCTGCTCCGGCCAGCTCGAGAGGTGCACTGACTGGGGCAGCTGCTCGCTGGTCGCGGAGAAGACGTCGCGCCACACCCGCTCGGTGATGAACGGCGCGAGCGGGGCCATCAGCGCAGTGACGATCTGCAGGCACTCGTGAAGCGTCGCGAAGGCGCCCGAGTCCCCCTCCCAGAAGCGGCGGCGGGAGCGGCGTACGTACCAGTTGGAAAGGTCGTCGACGTACGCCGAGAGCAGCGACCCGGCGCGCTGGGTGTCGAAACTCTCCATCGCCGTGGTCACGTCCGCAACCGTGCGATGGGCCTCCGAGAGCGCCCAGCGGTCCAGGACGTGCCCACCGCCGAGGGCTATGACCGTGCGCTCGTCATCCAGTGAAGCGGGTGTAGGTGCCCAGTCCGCCAGGTTGGCGTAGAGCACGTGGAAGGCCACCGTGTTCCAGTAGGTCAGCAGGACCTTGCGCACCGTCTCCTGGATGGTGGTGTGACCGACGCGGCGCGCCGCCCACGGTGATCCGCCCGCGGCCATGAACCAGCGCACAGCATCGGCGCCGTGCTCATCCATCAGCGGAATCGGCTCCAAGATGTTGCCCAGGTGCTTGGACATCTTGCGGCCGTCCTCGGCGAGGATGTGCCCCAGGCACAGCACGTTCTTGTAGGACGACTGCTCGAAGACGAGCGTCCCGATCGCCATCAGCGTGTAGAACCAGCCGCGCGTCTGATCGATCGCCTCGCAGATGAAGTCGGCCGGGTAGGCCTGCTCCAGCATCTGCGCCGAGCCCTCGACGTGCGGGTAGCCCCACTGCGCGAACGGCATCGAGCCCGAGTCGAACCACGCATCGATCACCTCGGGAACCCGACGGGCGGTGTCCCCGCACTCTGCCGAATCCTCGCCCTCCGGGCGATGGGGGCAGGCGAAGGTGACCTCGTCGACGTAGGGCCGGTGCGGGTCCAGGCCGGACTGGTCTGTCCCGGTGAGGTCGGAGAGCTCCCTGAGCGAGCCGACACAGGTCTGGTGGTCGTCGTTGCAACGCCAGATCGGCAGCGGCGTACCCCAGTAGCGGGTGCGCGAGAGCGCCCAGTCGATGTTGTTCTCCAGCCAGTCCCCGTAGCGACCGTGCTTGATCGTCGCGGGGAACCAGTTGGTCTGCTCGTTCTGCTCGAGCAGGTCGTCCTTGATCTGGGTGGTCCGGACGTACCACGACGGCTGGGCGTAGTACATCAGCGCGGTGTGGCAGCGCCAGCAGTGTGGATAGCTGTGCTCGTAGGGCGCGTGGCGGAACATCAGGCCGCGGGACTCCAGATCGCGGACCAGGTCGGCGTCGGCGTGCTTGAAGAACTGCCCGCCCACGAGCGCGATGTCGTCGGCGAAGTGGCCGTCGGGTCGGACGGGCACCACGATCGGTAGACCATAGGAGCGGCAGACGGCCATGTCCTCCTCGCCGAAGGCGGGAGACTGGTGCACGAGCCCGGTGCCGTCCTCGGTGGTCACGTAGTCGGCGAGTACGACGAGGTGGGGAGCAGTTCCACCCTCCTCGACCGGCGGGAACTCCACCAGCTCGAACGGTCGCCGATAGGTCCAGCGTTCCATCTCCGAGCCCTGAACCGATCCCTCCACCGCCCAGCCCTCACCCAGAGCGGCACCCACCAGCTGCTCGGCGAGGACCAGCTTCTCGGTGCCGTCGGTGGCCAGGACGTAGGTGACGTCGGGTCGCACGGCCACGGCCGTGTTGGACACGAGCGTCCAGGGCGTCGTCGTCCACACCAGCAGGGACGCCCCGGGAACCTCGCCGGAGCCGGCCCACGGACCCGAGGTCAGCGGGAACCGGACATAGACGCTGGGGTCGGTGACGGTCTCGTAGCCCTGGGCCACTTCGTGGTCGGAGAGGCCCGTCCCGTCCCGCGGGCAGTACGGCGCCACCCGGTAGTCCTCGACCAGCAGGCCCTTGCCGTGAATCTCCTTCAACGCCCACCAGACCGACTCGACATACGCGGAGTCCATCGTCCGGTAGGGCTGCCGCATGTCGATCCAACAGCCCATTCGGTCGGTCATCTGCTCCCACAGGTCGACATGGCGCTGTACCGACTCGCGGCAGCGGGCGTTGAACTCGGCGATGCCGAACGCCTCGATGTCGGACTTGCCGGCGAACCCGAGCTCCTTCTCCACCGCCAGCTCGACAGGCAGGCCGTGACAGTCCCACCCGCCCTTGCGGTTGACCTGGTAGCCCTGCATCGTCTTGAAGCGCGGGAACACGTCCTTGAACGTCCGCGACTCGATGTGGTGGGTGCCGGGACGGCCGTTGGCGGTGGGGGGACCCTCGTAGAACGTCCAGGTGTCCGCACCCTCGTTGCGGGCCACGGACTTCTCGAAGATCTGCTGCTCGTGCCAGAAGTCCAGCACCTCGGACTCGAGCGCGGGCAGGTCGACCTGCGGGGGGACCGGGCGGTAGGAGGGGCTCGTGTCGGTCATGTCGTTCCTTCGTCTCACGGTGCTGACGAAGGGACGAGGAGCGGCGTACGCCGTCCCCGCGGTACCACCCTCCTTGGCCGACGCCATCGTGCTCGCCGACCCACTTTCGTGGTGACCCGGTGAGGTCCACCGCTGCCGGTTCTACTCCGCGGACAACCCCGGGGGACGTCCGCGTTTCTTCCTGCTGCTCCGGGATGATCTTCCCCAGCTGCCGTGCCCCCGGGCTCGCACCGTCCCCGGATCGCTCATGGCCGTGCTGCTGGGTAATGGTCCCCTCAACGCATTGCGGTAGGTCCAGTGTGCCAGAACTGTGGAAGAGTGCTCCGACGGTGTGGGATGGTGCCCTGCGACGGTTTGGCATGGGTGCCTGCGACGGTT
>JBDSXU010000353.1:0-4320 GCA_039926005.1 Marmoricola sp. | reverse complement strand
GCGGCGCCGACACGGTGATCCTGGACGGCGAGCTCGCGCCCAGCCAGCTGAGGAACCTCGAGGACAAGGTCAAGGTCAAGGTCGTCGACCGCACCGCCCTGATCCTCGACATCTTCGCCCAGCACGCCAAGAGCAAGGAGGGGCAGGCGCAGGTCGAGCTGGCCCAGCTCAGCTACATGAAGCAACGCCTGCGTGGTTGGGGTGGAAACCTCTCCCGACAGGCCGGTGGTCGGGTCGCTGGCGGCGCGGGTATCGGTGGCCGTGGTCCGGGTGAGACCAAGATCGAGACCGACCGGCGTCGCATCAACACCAAGATCGCCAAGCTCCGCAACGAGCTCAAGCACATGAAGACCACGCGCGACACCAAGCGTGCGGGGCGTCGCCGTCACGAGATCCCGAGCGTGGCGATCGCCGGCTACACCAACGCCGGGAAGTCCTCGCTGCTCAACCGACTCACCGACGCCGGCGTGCTTGTGGAGGACTCACTGTTCGCGACGCTGGACCCGACCACGCGCAGGACAACCACCGGCGACGGTCGCATCTACACGATGAGCGACACCGTCGGCTTCGTCCGGCACCTGCCCCACCAGCTCATCGAGGCGTTCCGGTCCACGCTCGAGGAGGTCGCCGACTCCGACCTGATCCTGCACGTCGTCGACGGCTCCCACCCCGACCCCGAGGGCCAGCTGGCCGCGGTGCGTGAGGTGCTCGCCGAGATCGGCGCCGACAAGGTGCCCGAGCTCGTGGTGATCAACAAGGCCGACATCGCCGACCCGCTCGTGCTCGCGCGGTTGCGGCAGCGCGAGCCGCACTCGGTCATCGTCTCGGCCCAGACGGGCGAGGGGATCGCCGAGGCACTGGAGGCAGTCGAGGCCGACCTGCCGCGCCCGCAGATCGAGGTGGCCGCCCTGCTCCCCTACGATCGCGGCGACCTGCTCAGCAGGATCCACGAGAACGGCGAGGTTCTCTCGCTCGAGCACACCGGCGACGGCACGCTGCTCACGGCCCGGGTGAACGAGTCGTTGGCCGGCGAGCTCGCGGCGTACGCCGACAACGGCTGACGCCCACGTCCCCTCTGGTAGCCCGTCGCGCCTGACTCTCGGGCCCGGTGACGCCCTGGCAGGCACCTCGCCGCGTTGGCGAAGCTCGTGAGACAACCCGGAATGCCTCGCTCCGCCGCCTTGCGATGCACGCACCTGGACGCCGCCAGACCCCCGAGCCTTAGCCGCGACCCAGCCCTTTAGTCTGCGCACATGCGTCGACTGCTCGCCCTCACGATGCCATTGGCGCTGGTGGTCCTCGTCGTCGTGAGCCTGACCAGGTTCATGCGGTTCGAGGCCCGAGAGATCATCCTCATTGCCGCCTTCTCGCCGTACGCCCTGATCGGGTACGTCCTGCTCCTGCTCGGCTTCCTCGTCGCCGCGAGACGCAACCGGCGAAGACCGCTGCTGCTCCTCGGTGCAGTCGCGTCGATGGTGGGGATCCTGGCCCACGTCAGCTGGTTGTCCCCGCTGTTCTTCGCCGACGAAGACGACCGGACCGGCCGCCCGGACCTGACCGTGCTGACCGCGAACCTCGACGGGGGGCAGGCCGATGCGCTCACGCCGGTGAGCGCTGTCCGCGACCACGACGTCGACCTCGTGGTCCTGGTGGAGGTCACGCCCTCGACTCTCGACCGGTTGCTGGCTCGGGGACTGGGCGACCTGTTGCCGTATCACCGTGGTGCGCCGTCGCAGACCGACCAGGGAACGATGGTGTTCTCGAGGTTCCCCCTGGGCCAGGCCAAGTCGCTTTCCCTGAGCAAGGGTGGCCTGGACCTGCGTGTCCTGGCAGCCCATCCGTTCCGGCTCCTGGTGGTGCACACCTCGCAACCCGTCAAGCACGCGAGCACGTGGGTCAAGGACCTCGTTGCGGTCAGGGCGGCGGCCGCCTCGTCGATCGGCGGCGGCGACACGGTCGTGGCCGGAGACTTCAATGCGACACGGGATCACCGCCAGTTCCGGGCGGTACTGGGGCTGGGGCTGAGGGACGCGGCCGAGCAGTCGGGAGCCGGTTGGCAGCCCACCTGGCCCACCCGGGACTGGAAGGCCTGGCTGCGTCCCCTCGTCACGATCGACCACGTCCTGACGAGCGATGCCTACGTGGCCCGACGCACCTACACGGTGGAACCCGAGGACACCGACCACCTGGCGCTCATTGCGGAGCTCGACCGACGACACGGTTGATCCCTCTGCCCGGCGCCGCTGCAGAACCGACCCTTAGGCTCCACCCCCATGCGGAGGACAGCGTGGACGGCCACTGCCCTGGTGATGGTGGGCCTGGTCGTCATGACCAGCGCACGGTTCGTGCGCACCGATCTCCGGTGGCCCATCCTGGTCGCGTCGTTCTCGGCGTACGCCGCTCTCGGGTTCGTGATGGCGCTGCTCGGTTGTGCCATCGCCGTGGGACGTTCCCACCATCGTCGGTGGGTCGGCGTGGTCGCGCTCGTTGCTGTGGCGGGGCTCGCGGTGCAGGGGTGGGCGCTCGCCCCGTTCTTCGTCGGGGGAGCGAACGGCAAACCGGACCTGACCGTGATGACGTCCAACCTCGAGTTCGGGCGCGGTGACACCGCGACCGTGGTGCGGATCGTGGCTGCCCAGCATGTCGACGTGCTCGTGCTCGAGGAGGTGACGCCCACGGCGCTGAGCGGGCTGTTGGCCGACGGACTTGGCGACCTGTTGCCACACCGGCAAGGGACCCCGGTCGTCATGGCCGCGGGAACGATGGTCTTCTCCCGATGGGCGCTCGACGACGCGCGGCCGTTCGAGGTCCGCAACACCGGCCTGGACCTGAGAGTCGGGGCTCCGGAGCCCTTCCGGTTGCTGGCCGTCCACACCGCGCAGCCGATCATTGCGCCGAAGGAGTGGTTGACCGACCTGCGCAGCGTCCGGGAGCGCTCGTCCACGCTGGTCGAGGAGGGCCCGACGCTGGTCGTGGGCGACTTCAACGCGACGCGCGACCACGAGCCCTGGCGCGCGATCCTGGGCGCTGGTCTGCGGGACGCCGCTGAGGAGGCGGGTTCGGGTTGGCAACCCACCTGGCCCAACGACTGCCGCGGTTGGGTGCTGCCGCTCATCATGATCGACCACGTACTGACGACCCATCAGTACGTCACTACCCGCACCCGGACCGTGGTGGTGCCTGGCACCGACCATCGTGCGCTGGTGGCAGAGCTGGGTTTGCGCCACTCACATGGGGGAAACCCGCGAACGAGCCCCGCGGCGGCACCCGGGCAGTAGGGTGCGGGCATGACGCGCTGGGTGGTCCGGTTGCTCGGGCTGCTCCTCCTGGCCCTCCTCGTGCTCTTTCCCGCTGTGCGGTGGGGCGGTGGCGCGAGCACGACGCCTGACGATGCCACGATCACCAGCTATGCGGCCGACTTCATCGTGGCCAAGGACGGTCGGCTCAGCGCCACCGAGACGCTGAACGTCAACTACCCGGGCTTCAAGCACGGCATCTTCCGGTTCTTCGACCTCCGGGACCCCACCGACTCACGCGTCCGCCTGCGTCCTGCGAACATCACAGTCACGCGCGACGGACAGTCCGAGCCGTTCGAGGTGCTCACCGAGGGCCGCGGACGCTATCGCGACGTCAAGATCGGTTCTGCGTCCAACACGATCTCGGGGGACCATGTCTACGTCATCCGCTACAGCATCCACGGCGTGCTCGCTCCGGACGGCGACGGCTCCCAGTTCTACTGGAACATCGTCCCGGGCGGATGGCGGATGCCCATCGAGCACTCCCGGCTGACGGTCCACCTCCCTGCGGCCCCCGGGAGGGTGCAGTGTGCGCTCGGCGTGGACGCGACCAGCGGCTGCAAGGCGGTCACCGACGACGAGAACGGGTTCGTGGTCACCACCGACCGACTGAACCCCAACACCCCCGTGACTGTGAAGACACGCCTGGACATGGCCGCTCCCGAGCGGGAGCGCTCGGCGTGGCCGGTGCGCCTCGACCCGGTCCTCGGACCGAGCACCATTGCGTTGATCGCGATCCTCATCCTTGCTGCCTTCGCCGGCTGGTTGGGGCAGTTGCTGGCCATGCAGACGCGCGAACCCACGCCGCAGTACCCGTTGATGTACGCGCCACCGGAGGGGCTCGGACCCGCGCAGGCGAACTATCTCCTCAACGAGAGGGTCGGCACCAACGACTTCGTCGCCTCCATCATGGAGACCGCGGAGAAGGGCGCCACCCTTCTCACCCGCACCAGCGGTTGGCGGATCGCCGACACCGGGAACGCCGACGGCTGGGCGAAGCTCGACCCCGTCTCAGCGTACGCCG
>JBDSXU010000352.1:0-4782 GCA_039926005.1 Marmoricola sp. | reverse complement strand
GTTCCGCGGTGAACGGCGTCTCCTTCGGCACAGCCTCGAAGGCGTCGAAGATGCTGGGAACGTGCGCCCAGCGGCCGTCGCCCCACCCGTCACCTTGTGCGAACAGCTTCGCCCTGGTGAAGCGCCGGGCGAAGACCCCGGTGTTCGAGGGGCCGTCCACCCGCGTGGCGCTGTCGATGAACCACGTCTCACAGCCGTGCATCGACGCCGCGACGAGGTGAGGAGTCGAGAACAGGGCGCCCGTGCTGACGAGCAGCTCTGGCCGGAAGCGGCGGTGCAGCTTGATCGCAGTAGGCAGCCCGAGTGCAGCCTTGCGCATCTCGCCGGACCCGACCCGAGGCAGCCAGGCCACATCCTTGCCCTCCAGCAGCGACTCCGTCTGGGTGGTCCGCCCGGTGACCCACAAGGCGTCGCTGACGTCGATGTCGAGCAGCTCGATCAGGATCCGGAGCTCGTCGAGGTGTCCCCCCGGTGAAGCCACCAGCATGGTCCGCGTCACTCCGGGCTCCCGTCCGAGTCCAGGTGCTTGACGATCTGTGCCGGATTGCCGACGATCACCACGCCGGGCGGCACCTCGCCGCGCACGACGGCACCTGCGCCGACGACCGAGTCGCGGCCGACAGTCGTGCCCTTGAGGACCAGGGCATGCGCTCCCACCCAGACGTTGTCCCCGATGTGGACGGGACGCTGGGTCCGCTCGTCAGGCGGTAGGTGTCTCCGGGCCGGGTCGAGGTTGTGGAAGTCGCTGTCGGTGATGTCGCAGTCAGAGATCAGGCACCCGGCGCCGACAGTGACCAGGCCGCCTCCGTTCACGATCACCCGGCCACGCACCCGGACCCGGTCGCCCAGCACGAGCCGCGTGCCCTGCGCGAGCTTCAGCCGACCCAGGATCACTACCCCGTCGCCGTAGGTGAGGGTGCGCGGATGGCGGAGCCGGTACGCCGTACGGATCCCAGCGAGGACACCGCGCGCGAGGTGACGAAGGGGACCGGGCAGCCGGTCGATGCGGTCGTCAGCGGCCATCGTGGGTCTCAGAAGCCATAGCCGTAGCGGCGCAGCAACGGCGCCGTGAAGGCGTTCACAGCACGTCGGCGGGCCGGCGACAGCTCGCGCCGCCAGCGCTCGTCGGGCACCAGGGCGATCTCGCCCTGCTTGAAGCGCATCGGGTTGCCCGAACAGGAGTGTGCCTCGCTCAGGTGCACTGACCTTCCGTGGATGTGGTCGGTGGATGCGTCGACCACACCGGCCAGGTCGAGGACCTTCCGGGTGCCCTCCTCCGGCGCGCGCACGAAGTCCTCGTAGCGGAGCCTGGCGAGGGGAACGCGGCGACCGAGCGCCTCGATCTCCAGGTTGTGCAGCATCCACAGGGCAGAGATGGCCACGGGGGAGTACTTCGGCATCAGCTCGTGTTCCGCGCTGACCGCCTCGGGACGGGTGATGTCCCTGGACCACGAGGAGACGACGCCTCGGCTGTCGCGCACGCAGTGCACGACGCGTAGGTCGATCGCGTCGGACCGACTCAGGCACCAGGCCAGCGAGACCTGCTTGCTGGAGTCCACCAGCACCCCGCCGACCAGTTCCTGGGCCGCCCGGTAGAGCTTTTCGTAGTGCTCGACGTATTCCGCGACCTCCCGGTCCAGGGACCGGGGATGTCCGGTGGCGATGGCCGGAACCCGGCTGGCCCGGTCGACGCGGCCCTTGAGGAAGGCCATTCGATCGGGGTCGACGTTGTCCCAGCCACCGAACGCTTTGTCTCCGATGGCGCTCCAGAACGGGCAGGCCTTGAACTCGCGCCCGCAACCACACAGCTCACCGCGCACCAGACCGCGGTCCCAGAGGTGCATGACCTCCCCCAGGGCGGTCACCCCGGCCGTCTCCGCGACGGTGCGTTCGATCAGCGTGGTGCCGCTGCGTCCGATGCCGGCAAGGTAGAGAACAACTGGTCTTGGGTCGGTCGCCACCGGCGTTCAGACCCGCCACGAGGGAACTTTGCCCAGCCAGGTCTCCAGTGCGCGGTCGTGAGGTTCGAAGTGCTGCTCCAGCTGCGTGCGCAGGGAGTCATCCATCTCAGGTCGAGGACGGGCGTTGTGCTTCTCGAAGACCGTGTCCACCGAAGGCACCACGCCGAGCCACGACATCACCTCGGCGTACTCCGACTCGGGCTCGCTGAAGAAGCGGTGGCTGTCGACGACCTTGATCCGGTCGCGGCCGAACAGGCCGACGATGCGCTCGAGCTGGGTGGCGTACTCGCCGCGCGAACGGTAGGCCTGGTGGCGGTGGGCGTGGCTGCGGTACGCCGGGTCGTTCCGGAGCCGCTCCGCCTCACCGTCGATGCGCTCGGCCTCGGCGTCCAGCGCGGCTTCGAAGCCGAGCGTCTCGAAGCCTCTGGCGAACTCGTGTGCATGGGCGGAGTAGGCACGCTCGACCGGGTCGCGGACCAGCACGATGAGCTTGACCTCGGGCAGGTCCGCGGCGATCCGGTCGGCCGCGAGCGGGTGGAACAGGTAGTAGGGGCTCGACTCGAAGCTGAGCGCGCGCGTGCCGTGCCGCTTGGCCGCGCGGTTCAGCTGTGCCTCGAGCGGGAAGTGCGAGCGGTACCAGCTGAGGTCGTGGTCGTAGCCGACATCGAAGTAGTGCACGCCCTTGCGCCAGACCGGCCGAAAGATCGTCGGCTGCTGGACCAGGGCCTTGTACATGGAGGTGGTGCCACAGCGCTGGCCACCGCAGACCAGCAGGTCGGGCAGAACCCGTGCCCCACTGGTCGCCCGCCCCAACGCATCGGAGCTCTGCAGCATCACCTTGCGGAGGTTCTCCCGAGCCGCATCTACGCCTGTGCCACTACTCACGTCGGTCCCCCTGTGATGATCGAGGGATCAGGATAACGACTTGGCTTCCTTTCCTGCGGGCGTATCCCGCAACCCTGCGACGAGACTGGTCAGATCGAGCGTGTGGCGGGTCCACCACACTCCCGCGCCCCAGACCAGCGTGCATAAGGCGAGCGTCGGCAACAGGATCCACAGGCTGGATCCCGTGGTCAGCAGGACCACGCCGGGGAGTGCGCCGAAGCACCCCGCGCTCAACGCCATCGCCACCAACGTCCCGCGACCGAAGGGATGCAGCTTGAGCGCGAACCGCACCTGGGCCAGTGGCACCAGGTTGGCGCACAGGATCGCCGCCGCCCAGCCGATGGCTGCGCCGGTGATGCCGTAGGGCGGGATCAGCAGGATGTCGGCGACCAGGTTCACCGTGAAGGCGAACAGCACGTTCCCGAGGTTCCAGCTGGTCTTTCCGGCCATGATGAGGACCATGTCCACCATGCCGCTGCCGGTGGCCACGAGCATCGTGAGGGACAAGATGACCACGACGGGGGCACCGACCGTGTAGTCGGCGCCGAACAGACTCAGCAGCGTGCTCGAGGCCAGCGCCATCACCAGGTAGAGCGGCCAGGCCAACAGGACGAGCCAGGCCGTCGCCGTCTGGTAGAGCTCGCTGGTCACATCGCGCTCGCCGGCTCCGATCGCCCGGGCGAGCCGGGGCTGCACGGCTCGGGAGATCGCCGTGCCTACGAGCTGACCCACCACCAGGAACCGCGTGGCCGCGGTGTATACGGCCGCCTCCCGGAGCCCGGCCATCGCACCGACGAGCACGATGTCGAGCCGCTGCATGGCCAGCTGGGCGACACCGGCGAGCGCGCGCGGACCGGTGAACCGCCAGAAGGTGCCGGTCAGTCCGGGGACCCGCTCAATGCCGGGGGGACCGCCCCGTCCCAGGTCGCGGTGCCACCACCAGCGCGAGGCCACGGCGCTCGGGAGGTAGGGAACCACCCAGGCCAGGACGACGAGCTGCCAGCTGTCGGTGAACAGGGCCGCGGCGACGAGCACCACTTGCAGTGTGGGACGAACGATCTGGTCGAGCACGGCAGTCGCCCGCATCGTGCCCAGCCCACGGGTCGCGGAGGTGTAGAGGTTCAGGGCAGCGGCCAGGGGAGTGCCGAGGCCGAGGACCCACATCGCCGGTACGACGCCGGACTGTCCGTCCACGCCGAGCAGCGAGGCGAGTGGGTCGGCCAGGGCGATCATCAAGGCACCCGTGACGACAGCGACCACGAACACTGGGCCGGCCGCGACGCGCAGGTAGCTAGGCCCCGTGCTCCGACGGCTCTCGGGATCCTGGCGGGCGAGGAAGTAGACGATCCCGGTCCCGGTGCCGAGCTGCCCGAGCGTGGTCAGCAACAAGAACAGCGACGTGACGCTGAAGAACGCGCCCACTGCGTCGGCAGGTAGCGACCGCGTGAGGAGGATCGTGAGCAGGAAGGTCGCGACGCCTGCGAACGCACCCCCGATGAGGTTGATGGCGCTGCCTCGGGCAACGCCCGCCATCGGCCCGCTGCCTCGGCTGGCGGTCGACGTCGGCGAGGCGGCCAGGTCCTTCATTGCTGCGAAACGATATCCCAGACCCACCACCAGCAGGACCAAACCCCGGCGCTCATGGGGGCCCCGGACGGATTGATAGTGTCCGCGCCATGGAGCGACGCGTGATGGGACCTCACGCGACGACCGTCGAGTCACTGTGGCCGCGACCCGTCGAGGTGGGACCTCCCGGAGCAGGAGCCCTTGCCGACTACCTGGCCGTACCCGACGCGCACGATCCGAGGTTCCTGCTCCCACGAGACAGGCGCGCTGCCCTGAGCATCCTGCGCCATTTCCGCAGTGACGGAACCGCCGCCTCCCGGCGCCGGATTACCGCGCTGAGGGCCGTGATCCGGGTGACCGGGGGATGGCC
>JBDSXU010000351.1:0-2473 GCA_039926005.1 Marmoricola sp. | reverse complement strand
CGTGTTGATGTCGTGGACCCCGCGGCTGTGACCACTGCACGCCGATCCCGCTGCCATCAGCACAAGCACCCAGACAGCCACAGACCGACGGCCCCGCGCTGACGGGCGGCTCCGAGACTGAGGCATGGCGACAGCCAACCCCGTCACGACCACCCCGGCCAGAACTGGTTTCGGACCTGTGGATAACCCGGGTGCTTCAGCCAGCACCAAGCGCGGCAAGGAGGTCTCCGAGGACCGACTCCTCGTGCACGCAACGACCGTGTGCCTGCATGGCCGGCGCGAGTTCCGGGTCCCAACCGGCCTCGACGGGTCTCCCGGTGAGCTCTGGAGACTCGGCTCGCACGGCTGACTCGTAGTCGGCGGCGCCCATCAGCCAGGGGACGGCACCGAAGCGCTCGACCACCCTGGAGGCGATCGCGAGGCCCGGCCAGTCGAAGTCGCCGTGGTAGCGCAGGGTGGCACCGGCCCGGACCAGACCCGACAAGACGCCGGTGACCACTGTGTTGGGCTCGCCCGAGGTGCAGACCACCGGCCAGGGAGACGTGGCGTGCTGTGCGACCGCCTCCAGGACGCGCGGGTTCTCACACACCAGCAGCGTCAGGCCGCCCTGATCACCCCAGGTCGGCAGTCGCCGCAGATCCCAGGCGGTGAGGTGGACCGGATCAGCGGCCTGGGCGGCAGCATCCAGTCGCCGGGCGACTGGCGCGTTCCCACCGACCCGCAGCCCCCAGCTGAGGCAGGTCGCCGAGAGAAGGTCGGGGAGCACACCATGGAACTCCCACAAGGCACGACGCTCCTGCCCCGTGACGGGTAGTTCGACATCGCTCGCCGCCGCCAGTCCGCGGAGGACCACCCGATGCACCAGTCGGTCCTCGTCGAGGGCGTGGGCGTCTCCCAGGAGCTCGGCCGCCAGCTCGACCCGCGAAATCGGTGCCGCCTCCGACCTCGCGAGAAGTGCCTCGAGCACGAGGACGGAATCCGAAATCACGCGGCTGGCGTCGGCGCGATGGGTGAGCAGACCCGTTCGACGAAGACCCGCGACCCAGGTCTCACGCCAGGGCCGGTCGACCAGGGCCAACGCGAGGGCGAGCGGCTCCTCCCGGGCGGCGACCTGCTCGGCCCGTTGGGCGGCCAGATCCTGGAGTGGGCCTCCGTGCGCCGCGAGCACGGCCAGGAGGCCACCCACCCCCGAGCGCTCCCGCAGTCGCTCATCGAGACTGACCAGATCGAGGCCGAGCCGATCCTGGGTCACCGTGCGCCCGAGAAGCCTCCCGAGCGCGTGGCGTTCGCTGCGGGTCCGGATCTGGAGGTTGATCCGCCCCCGCACCTCCAGCCTGTTGCTCTCCACTCTCTCCCTCACCCGGACCCACACGGCGTCGAGATCCGCATCGTTGATCCAGGCCGGGAGGGTCGCGTTGAGGGGCTCGCTCACCCCAGGGACCTCAACGCCCGGCCGTCCCAGCGATATTCGTACTGTGCGATCCCCCGTTGGGCCGGATCGCGCAGTGCCTCGTAGATGGCCAGGGACGGAACGGTGTCGTGGTCGCCCCACAGCCGTTCGCTGGTGATCACGAAGTCGAGATCGAGCTGCACCAGCAGCCCGAACAACAGCGGGTGGGTGCGCACGTCGATCTTCGGGAAGGCATCGTCGAGAAGCACCAGCCGTGGTGCGTGGGGCGCGGCCCCGGCCAGCGAGGAGAAGTGCGCGGCTGCCGCCGCGAACAGTGGCAGGTAGCACAGCACCTTCTGCTCCCCCTGGGAGAGTGGTGAACGCCGGTGCAGCTCCAACCAGGTGCCGGCACTCTCGGGGCGGGTGTAGCGGATCTTGAACGCCCACCACGTGCGGTAGTCCAGCGCAGTGGCCAGGTGCTCGCCGTAGGCCAGCTCGGGGCGCTCCGCACGCGACACCTCGATCAACCGGTGCAGGGAGTCGCGCAGCACCGCCCGCTCCTCGGGCAGGAGCGCACCCACCGGCTGACCCAGCAGCTGCACCGCCTGCCGCGCCTCGGGGGGTACGTCGTCGCGGAGCCTCCAGTCGAGGCGGACCCGGATCCCCTGTGACGTGGTGACCCCACCCAACAGCTGGTTCATCGCCGTCACGAGCTCGTCGGCCTCGACCTGGCAGCGGCGGATCGCGTCACCCAGCTCCCCGAGCACGTGCTGCTCGAACTGTGTCCGCTCGCGCTCGGTCAACAGGTCGCGGTCCCTCTCGACGCCGAGGCTCACCCTCTCGGCAAGCTCGACGACCGGGCGCTCACCCGCGTCATCGTGGCCGACGACCGCGAGCAGGTCGGCGTACTCCGAGACGACCGGCTCGTGGTCCGCCGCCGGTCCGCTGGAGGCCTCGTTGTAGGCGCGCCAGACGAGGCTCGGCTCAGCGATCTCCAGAGCTGTCCCGATCGCCGCCACCGTCTCGACGGCGACGCGGGCCTGCGCGGTCACGGCATCGCCCGACGTCAGGTCGGCGAGACCG
>JBDSXU010000350.1:0-3000 GCA_039926005.1 Marmoricola sp. | reverse complement strand
GCGAGCGCGCCGCCGTGGACGATCCCGTGGGGCTGGTGCAGGTGCGGGCCGGCTGCCCAGGTGCCGATCACGCGGTCCCCGGTCAGCTCGACGAACTCGAGTCCGAGGTAGCCCACGAACTCACCGCCGATGTCGGAGGCGGAACCCGGGATCAGAACCTGGTTCTCCTCGCTCACTACGCGGGGCTGGATCCGGAGTCGATCTGCTGGGCGAGGTACTGCGGCACACCGACCCGCTCCAGGGCGTCGATCTGCCCCTCGAACCAGTCGGCGTGGCGCTCCTCGTCGAGCACCATCTGCTCGAACACGGCACCAGTGCCGTGGTCGCCGAGCTCGTGGCACTCGTTGGCCGCGGCGTTGAACTGTGTGACGGCAGCGCGCTCGCTCTCGAGCGCGAGGCGCAGCATCTCCTCCGGGGTCTCCCCGACCTGGATGTTGTTCAGCCGCTGCACGTTGGGGTGACCGTCGAAGAGCAGGACCCGGTTGATGATCACGTCGGCATCCTTCATCTCGTCGATCGACAGGTCGTAGTAGACCTTGCCCAGACGAGAGAGTCCCCAGTTCTCGAGCATGCGCGCATGCAGGAAGTAGGTGTTGGTGACGGTGAGCTCGAAGGTGAGCGCATCATTGAGCAGTTCGACGACTCGTGGGCTAACCGGCTGCAACGTCGACCTCCAGGGCGGGCACGGATCCGCCCCCATGCTGGCACACCACGCGTCGCACGGAGAAGATGCAGCTTCCGCACTGCTGACCGGCTCCCGTCGCCTTGCACACCTGCGCGACCGTGCGCGCCCCGGCGTCGATGGCCCGGGCGACCTCGCGATCGCCGACGACGGCGCAGTGGCAGAAGATCACGGTCGCCTCCAGACGGTTGAGTAGGTAAGGCTCGCCTTAGTGTGCCACGGCTGACCGGTGCTCGCCAGATGTAGTGCGTCACTCTCGTCGACATCGGTCGAGCCTGTCTGAACCGCGAGCCTCCTCGGTGACGTAACTTTACCGACCGTACGGTATAGTTACGGTCATGCGCCCCAGCAACCGAACCGCCATCGTCGAAGCCGCCCACCGCGTGGCGGAGCGTCAGGGTGGCGTGGACTTCTCCTACGAGACCACCGCCACCGAGGCGGGGCTGACCAAGGCCGGGGTCATCTACCACTTCCCCTCCCGAGAGGAGCTCGTCCTCGCGGTCGTGGAGTACGTCGCGCAGAGCTGGGAGCAGGCGATGCTCGACGCACTCGGCCGGCCCCTCGCCGATGCGACACCGGCCCAGCGGATCAGGGCCTACGTCGAGGTCGCCGCCGGCGACGAGGTGTCGCGCGCGGACTTCGCCGTCTACGCGGACGCCCTCTGTCGTCCGGAGCACGTCGGGCCCTGGAACGAGGTCTTCTCGCGCTGGTTCGACCTTGCAGGGTGCAGCGTCGAGGAGCGAGCGCGACTGTCGTGCGCCCGGTTCGCCGCGGACGGCCTGTGGGTGGCCAAGGCCACCGGCGCCCTCGCGCCGGCGGCTGACGAGTACGACGCCCTGGTCGCGCACCTTGTCTCACTGACCGAGGAGCCTGGCTCATGAACAAGTGGATGAAGCTCAGCGTCGCCATCTTCTCCGAGGTCGTGGGCACGCTGGCGTTGCGCGCGGCCATCGACAACTCCGCGTGGTTCGCCCTCGTCGCAGTCGGCTACCTCGTGGCCTTCGGGTTGCTGGGGGCCGTCCTCGCCGCAGGGATGCCGGTGGGCGTCGCCTACGGCATCTGGGCCGCCACGGGGGTGGCGCTGACAGCGGTACTGGCGACTCTCATCTTCGGTGACCCGTTCACCGTGCAGATCGGGTTCGGCATCGCGCTCGTCATGGTCGGCGTGCTGCTCGTCGAAGCCGGGTCGCACGGCCCAGCGCGCGGGGCCGAGGACGTGACGACATGACGTGGGCCCTCCTGGGCACGGCCATCCTGCTCGAGGTGGGCGGAACCCTCACCCTGCGTCAGTCCGACGGCATGCGCAAGCGCGCCTGGGCTGTCGCGACGGTGCTCACCTACGTCATGTCGACCTGGCTCCTGTGGCTCACGCTCGAAGCGGGCATGGCTGTCGGAGTCGCCTACGGCATCTGGTCAGCCACCGGGGTGGCCCTCACCGCGCTCGCCGGACGGCTCCTGTTCAAGGACGCGCTCACGCCGACGATGATGCTCGGCATCGCGGCCATCGCCGGTGGCGTCTTCCTCATCGAGCTGGGCGCGCACTGAGGTTCGACCCCTCGCGTCCCGCGGTGCAGGTTCGGTAGCGGGCTTGGGCGTGCCTGCGACCCCGCCGGTCGTGGAGCACGGCGGGGTCCCGGGCGGTGGAGCTACTGGTCGGGCGGATCAGCGGGGTCGGGCGGATCCGATGCCGGTGGGCGTTTGTCGCTGGACACGTCGAGGGTGCCGTGGTGGTCGCGGAGGAACTGGTAGCCGTGTGGAGACGTCCAGAGGTAGGTCCCGGGTTCGAGCATCGTGTAACGCCAGGTCGCGTGGGTCTTCAGGCGGTGATGCCGTCGACACAAGGCGGCGATGTTGTCCGAGGACGTGGTGCCGCCCTGCTCGAAGGGGATCACGTGGTCGTGGTCGGCTCTCCGCGCGGGTCTGGTGCACCACGGGAACACGCAGGTGTGGTTGATCAACCCGGTCTGCTCATCGAGCCGCTTGGGTGCTTCGTAGGCGTCGACGTGGATGTTGTCGGCCAGGTCGATGGTCGGTTTGACCACCACCTGGGCATCAGGGTTGGCGCACCAGGACTTCACCTGCTCGGCGGTGACGAAGGTGCGGGTGTTCTCGACCCGGGCCAGGTGCAGGTCCCCGTCGACCCCGTGGACGGCTGCTTGGGAGAGGTGGATGTAGAGGACCACCTGACGGGGCTTCCTCTGCTTCCTGGGCTGGGCGGTGGACGGCTCTTCCCCACCGTCCTGGGTGTCCTGGGTGTTGAGGTCGAAGGCCAGCTGGTTGCGGCTGATCTGACCCAATGCCTGGGAGCGGCGGACGTC
>JBDSXU010000349.1:0-3397 GCA_039926005.1 Marmoricola sp. | reverse complement strand
TCGAGAGCGTTGACCACGCCATCGTCGCGGCAGAGCGTGCGCAGGCTCGACTGGCCTCCGACGCGACCATCGAGCGCGAGGCAAGCCAGCTCAGGATCCGTTGCTCGCGTGGCGCCGAGATGGCCCCGGGCCTGGTCCAGGACCTCGCCGAGACCGGCGTCCCGGCCCGGCGCATCGAGGTCGCTGGCCCCACGCTGGACGACGTCTTCCTAGACCTCACCGGGCGCAGTCTCCGGGAGAGCAACGACATCACCGAAAACACGGAGAACACCGACACCCAAGGAGCGGCAGCATGAGCACCGTCATCGAGAACAAGCCGGCTCACGTGCACGACGCACCCACCCGAGACGTGCGATCAGCCGACCCCGGATTCATAGCCGACACCTGGAACGTCATGGTCCGCGAGCTCAAGCCGGTCTTCCGCGAACCGGCGTCGGTCCTCTTCGCGATGGTTCAGCCGCTCGTCTTCCTGGGTCTGTTAGCACCGTTGCTGCCCAAGCTTGCCGAGGGGTCCGCCCTGCAGTGGTTCGTGCCGGGCATCGTGTCGATGACGGCCCTGATGGGGGCCTCGTTCACCGGCTCGAACCTGACCAACGAGATCATGACCGGCTCCCACGAACGGCTGCTCGTCTCGCCGCTGAGCAGGTCCTCGCTGCTGGTGGGCCGCTCCCTCAAGGAGGTCGTGCCGATGCTGATGCAGACCGCGATCATCCTGCTCGTAGTCACACCGTTCAGCTTCGACCTGCACCTCGGCGGCGTCCTGGTCGCGATGGTGGTGCTCTCTGTGTTCAGCGTGGGGGTCGGCGCCTTGTCGTTCGCGCTTGCCCTCGCCTCGAAGGACCAGGAGTGGCTGTTCTGGACGGTCCAGCAGACGCTGATCTTCCCGGTGCTCCTGCTGGCCGGCGTACTCCTGCCGCTCGAGGGCGCCCCTGGCTGGCTGCGGACCGCAGCCGACCTGAACCCACTGAAGTACGTCGTCGAGGCAGAGCGTGCGCTGTTCGGGGGATCGTTCCCCCTGGACACCGTCGCCTACGGGTTCGCTGGAGCCGGAGTCGTCGCCGTGCTCGGGTTGTTCGTGGGCCTGCGCGCGATGGAGCGGTCCAGCTGAAGGGGGCGGCCGCCCGAAAGCCTCAGGCGATCGCAGCGGGGATCGTCATCGTCCAGGCGGCTCGCAGCTCCTCGACAGGCACGTCGAAGACGCCCTTCACGTCGAGGGTGGTGCCCCGGGTCTCCCCGAGCGAGGTGACGGGTACGCCGTGCTCGGCGGCCAGCTCGAAGAGTCGCTCCTCGTCCTGCGGGTCGACGGTCACGACGACGCGGGCCGCCGACTCGCTGAACAGCGCCAGGAAGGGGTCTCCGTCTGCGACCCCGGAGACGTCGACGCGGGCGCCGATGCCGTGCCGCAGGCAGGACTCGGCCAGCGTCTGGGCCAGGCCGCCGTCGGAGACGTCGTGTGCGGAGGAGATGACACCGGTCCCCGCGACGAGCAGCTGGCTCAGAGACCGCTCGGCGCGAAGATCCACGCGGGGCGGGAGCCCGCCGAGGTGTTCGTGCACGACGTGGGCCCACTCCGAGCCGGACAGCTCCTCGTGTGAAGCCCCCAGCAGCAGCACCCGGTGACCGTCGGCGCCGAAGCCGGTGGGGGTTCGGCGGGTGACGTCCTCGATCACCCCGAGCACTGCGACCACCGGTGTCGGCAGGATCGCGGTGTCACCGGTCTGGTTGTAGAGGCTGACATTTCCGCCGGTGACCGGGATGCCCAGCTCGACGCAGGCGTCCTTGAGGCCGCGACAGGCTTCCGCGAACTGCCACATCACGGCCGGGTCCTCCGGCGACCCGAAGTTGAGGCAGTCGCTGATCGCCATCGGGGTTGCGCCGCCAGTGGAGACGTTGCGGTAGGACTCGGCGAGCGCGAGCTGCGCCCCGGTGTACGGGTCGAGGCGCGCGAACCGGCCGTTGCAGTCGCACGCCAGCGCGACGCCGAGGTTGGTCCCCGTGTCGACGCGGATCATGCCGCTGTCACTGGGTTGCGCGAGGACGGTGTTGCCTTGCACGTAGCGGTCGTACTGGTCGGTGACCCAGGACTTGTCGCACAGGTTCGGGCTGGCCACGAGGCGCAGCAGCGTGTCGCGGAGCTCCTCGCCGGACGCGGGTCGCGGCAGAGCCTCGGCCACGTCGGCCTGCAACACGTCTTGCGAGTCGGGTCGTGCGAACGGCCGGTGGTAGGTCGGTCCGTCGTGCGCCACCGACCGCGGGGGTACGTCGACCACGCGCTCGCCGTGCCAGTCGATGTGCAGCCGGTCGCCGTCGGTGACCTCGCCGATGACCGTGGCATCGACGTCCCACTTCTCGCAGACCGACAAGAACGCCTCGACGTCGGCCGGCTCGACCACCGCCATCATCCGCTCCTGGGACTCGCTCATCAGGATCTCCTCGGGCGCGAGCGAGGAGTCGCGCAGGGGCACCCGGCTGAGCTCGACATGCATGCCACCGTCGCCGGCGCTCGCCAGCTCGCTGGTCGCACACGACAGCCCGGCGCCACCGAGGTCCTGGATGCCGGCGACCACACCGGCGGCGAACAGCTCGAGGGTGCACTCGATCAGCAGCTTCTCCTGGAAGGGGTCCCCCACCTGGACGCTGGGGCGCTTCGCGGGCCCCGTCGCTCCACCCTCCTGCTGGGAGAAGGTCTCGCTGGCGAGCACGCTGACGCCGCCGATGCCGTCGCCGCCGGTCTTCGCGCCGTAGAGGATCACCAGGTTGCCGACGCCGCTGGCCTGCGCCAGGTGCAGGTCCTCGTGTCGGAGCACACCGACGCAGAGGGCGTTGACGAGCGGGTTGCCGGCGTACGTCGCGTCGAAGACGACCTCGCCGCCGATGTTCGGCAGCCCGAGGCAGTTGCCGTAGCCGCCGACGCCGGCCACGATCCCGGGCATCACGCGGTGGGTGTCGGTGGCCTCCAGCGGCCCGAAGCGCAGCGCATCCATTACCGCCACCGGACGGGCCCCCATGGCGAGGATGTCGCGCACGATGCCGCCGACTCCGGTGGCCGCACCCTGGTAGGGCTCGACGTAGGACGGGTGGTTGTGGCTCTCGACCTTGAACGTGACGGCGTAGCCCTGGCCGATGTCGATCACGCCGGCGTTCTCGCCGATGCCGGCGAGCAGCTTGCCCGCCCGCCCCTCCTGTGCCAGCTGATGGGTGAGTTGCGAGAACTGGGCGAGGTGCACCTTGGAGGACTTGTAGGAGCAGTGCTCGCTCCACATCACCGAATACATCGCCAGCTCCGAGCTGGTCGGGCGACGGCCGAGGATCTCGCGGATCCGGGTGTACTCGTCGGCCTTCAGACCCAGGGCGGCCCAGGGTTGTTCCCGCTCGGGGTCGGTGGCGGCGACGGCGA
>JBDSXU010000348.1:0-2884 GCA_039926005.1 Marmoricola sp. | reverse complement strand
CTTCGCAACCGGGTGCCCTCCCAGCTCGAGGTGCGCAAGGCCCGCCGGGGCTCCACCCTGTGTGTGTCGGTGTCCAACCGGTAGCCCGTAGGGTCGCTTCATGGCACAGAACGAGATCGATCCGACGTTCCTGGCGCTGCCGTTCGAGAGGCTCGGCCAGGTGGCGCTCGAGCGTGCTCGTGACTTCGGAGTGACCCACGCCGACTTCAGGTTCGAGCGCAATCGCTACCAGCACTTCTCGGTTCGCGACGGGACACTCGAAGGCGCGCAGGACGCCGAGGACCTCGGCTTCGCGGTGCGGGTGATCCTCGACGGCGCCTGGGGATTCGCCTCTGGCGTCGCCCTCACCGAGTCCGAGGCCGTGACGGTTGCCGAGACGGCGGTGACGGTGGCCCAGGTCGCCGCGAAGATGACGCGCCGCCGGGTGGAGCTCGCTCCCGAGCCTGTCCACAAGGACGTCACCTGGGTCTCGGCGTACGACGTGAACCCGCTCGAGGTGCCTCTCGCCGAGAAGACCGGTCTCTTCGCCGGCTGGACACGCGAGCTGATGGCGGCCGAGGGCGTCGACCACGCGACCGGCAGCCTGCAGCAGGTACACGAGAACAAGTACTACGCCGATCTCGGCGGCTCCTCGATCCTCCAGCAGCGCATCCGGCTCGAACCCCATCTCGAGGTCCACGGGACGGATCCGAAGAGCGGCGCTTTCGACTCGATGCGGACCATCGCCCCGCCTGTCGGGCGTGGGTGGGAGTACTTCGCGAGCGACGTCTTCGACTTCACGACCGAGCGGAGCCAGCTCCCTGAGCTCCTGCGCGAGAAACTCGCCGCACCCAGCGTGCACGCCGGCATCTATGACCTGGTGATCCACCCGTCCAACCTGTGGCTGACCATCCACGAGTCGATCGGTCACGCGACCGAGCTCGACCGGGCCCTGGGCTACGAGGCCAACTACGCCGGCACCTCGTTCGCCACCTACGACAACCTGGGCACCCTCGCCTACGGCTCCCCCGTCATGCACGTCACCGGCGACCGGACGACGCCCCACGCGCTGGCGACCGTCGGCTACGACGACGAGGGGGTGCAGACCCAGTCCTGGGACATCATCCGCGACGGCCTGCTGGTCGGCTACCAGCTCGACCGCGAGATGGCGCACACCTACGGCGCCGAGCTCAACGCCGGCCGCTCCAACGGGTGCGCGTACGCCGACTCGCCGGGTCACATCCCGATCCAGCGGATGGCCAACGTCTCGCTGCAACCCGCCGCGGAAGGCCCCGACACCGACGGGCTGATCAGCCGGGTGGAGAACGGCATCTACGTCATCGGCGACAAGTCGTGGTCGATCGACATGCAGCGCTACAACTTCCAGTTCACCGCCCAGCGGTTCTTCCGCATCGAGAACGGAAGGCTCCGCGGTCAGCTCCGCGACGTGGCCTACCAGGCGACGACCACGGACTTCTGGGGTTCGATGGAGGCCGTCGGTGGACCTCAGACCTATGAGCTCGGCGGCGCCTTCAACTGCGGCAAGGCCCAACCCGGCCAGGTCGCCTCGGTCAGCCATGGCGCGCCCTCTGCGCTGTTCCGCGACATCCGCATCCTGAACACCAACGAGGAGGGGGCGCTCTGATGACTCTGGGTCTGAGAGGTGGCCGCCCGCAGCGTCTCGTCGAGCACGCGCTGGAGACCTCCACGTCCGAACAGTGCATCGTGATAGTCAGCGACACCACCAGCGCCAACCTGCGTTGGGCCAACAACACCCTGACCACCAACGGCGTGATGCACTCGATCGACGTCACTGTGATCGCCTTCCGGGGCGCGGGGAACGCCTCCGTGAGCGGCACCGCGGCCTCGCTCGAGCAGGTGAGCGCCCTGGTGGCCAGCGCCGACCGGGCCGCTGCGGTGGCGGATGAGGCAGAGGACCGTGCGGACCTGGTCACGGGCGACGTGGCCCGCGACTGGGAAGACTCCCCCGGTGAGACCTCGATCCAGGTCTTCGAGCAGTTCGCAGAGCAGCTCGGCGAGGCGTTCGGCCGGGCCGAGGCCGAGCGACGGATCCTCTACGGCTTCGTCTTCCACGAGGTCACCACCACCTATCTCGGCTCTTCGACCGGACTGCGGCTGCGGCACGTGCAGCCCACGGGGCACTACGGCTGCACGGGCAAGAATGCCGAGCTGACGAACAGCGCCTGGGTCGGTGGCGCGACGCGTGACTTCTCCGAGGTCGACGGCGCCAGGATGGCCGCGGACCTCGCGACCCGCCTCTCGTGGGGCCGGCGCCGCGTGGACCTGCCCGCTGGGCGCTATGACACGATCCTTCCGCCCTCGGCGGTCGCGGACCTGATGATCGACGCCTACTGGAGCGCCGGCGCCCGCAATGCCGACGACGGACAGACGATCTTCTCCCGCCCCGGCGGAGGCACCCGGATCGGCGAGCTACTGGTCGACCCCGCGGTGCGGCTCCACAGCGACCCCGCCTCCCCGGGTCTCCAGAGCGCACCCTTCGTCACGGCGGGTGGGTCCTCAGACCGCAGCAGTGTCTATGACAACGGCCTGCCGCTGGACGCGACGGACTGGGTCCGGGACGGTCGCCTGACCTCGTTGATCCAGACCCGGCACACGGCCGACCTGACGGGCCAACCGACCACGCCTGACATCGACAACCTGGTGCTCGAGATCGCTGGTGCCAGGGGCACCGAGGCCGACCTCGTGGCCGGGATGGAGGACGGCCTCCTGCTGACCTGCATGTGGTATATCCGCGAGGTCGATCCCCAGACGATGCTCCTGACCGGCCTCACCCGTGACGGCGTCTACCGCGTCAAGGGTGGTGAGATCGCCGGGGTGGTGAACAACTTCCGCTACAACGAGAGCCCGATCGACCTGTTGAACC
>JBDSXU010000347.1:0-3972 GCA_039926005.1 Marmoricola sp. | reverse complement strand
GTCGCGCGCCGTCGCCCGGGTGCCCAGCCGGGCGTCGTTCCACATGCCGCCGTGCGCCTCGGGGTAGGCCACGAGGACACCCTGCTCGGCCAACCGGTCGAAGGTGTGTCCGCTGAGCGTGCGTGTCTGCGCCGCGTCCGAGTTCGACGCGTGGAGCATCAGGAGTACCGACGAGGGAGGTTGCGTGCTCGGTGCCACCACGACGTAGCTGCGTTCGAACCCGTCTGCGGTCAGGGTTTCGGGAAGCTCGTCGGTCACGGCGCCACGGTAGCGGGCCGAGGCGCTCGGGTCACGGCGCGTCCTACGCGATTGCGCTGCAGGGCGAGGTTAGCGTGGTGCGAACAGGTGTTCGGAGGACCGAGGAGTACTCATGCGCGTGCTCGGCATCGACCCAGGTCTCACCCGCTGCGGGGTGGGAGTGGTCGAGGGATCCGTGGGCAGGCCGCTCTCGCTGGTCGACGTGGGCGTCCTCCGGACGGCGGCGGAGATGCCGATCGAGCAGCGCCTCTGCCTGATCGAGGCCGGTCTCCAGGAGTGGCTCGACGCCACCCGACCCGATGCCGTCGCGGTCGAGCGGGTCTTCAGCCAGCACAACGTCAGGACGGTCATGGGCACGGCCCAGGCGAGCGGCATCGCGCTGCTGGTCGCAGCTCGCCGCGGTCTCCCGGTCGCGCTGCACACCCCCAGCGAGGTCAAGGCCTCCGTCACGGGCAGCGGTCGGGCCGACAAGGCGCAGGTCGGCGCCATGGTCGCCCGGCTCCTTCGGCTCAATGAGATCCCCAAGCCTGCCGATGCCGCCGACTCGCTCGCCCTGGCCATCTGCCACATCTGGCGTGGTGGGGCCACGAACCGCATCGAGGCCGCCGTTGCTGCCCACGCCGTCGCCCATCCGTTCGAGGGAGGGGTTCGCCGATGATTGCCTTCGTCCGCGGCCGGGTCGCCGCGGTCAGCGTCACCACCGCCGTCCTCGAGGTCGGCGGTGTCGGTCTCGAACTGCAGTGCACGCCCGACACCATCGCTGGTCTTCGGATCGGGGTCGAGGCCGTCCTGCCCACGAGCATGGTCGTCCGCGAGGACTCCCTGACCCTGTTCGGGTTCGCCGACGACGACGAGAAGCAGATGTTCGAGCTCGTCCAGACCGCCAGTGGGGTCGGGCCCAAGCTCGCCCAGGCGATGCTCGCAGTCCACCGACCCGAAGCCCTGCGGCGCGCGGTGAGCACCGACGACGTGAAGACCCTGACCCAGGTGCCGGGCATCGGCCAGAAGGGCGCGCAACGCATCATCCTCGAACTCCGTGACCGCATCGGTTCGCCCACCACGTCCGTCATGTCACGGCGGTCCGGGCCGCCGGCTGCCAACGATTGGCAGACCCAGGTGCAGGCGGGCCTGGTCGGTCTCGGCTGGTCGGCGAAGGAGGCCGACCAGGCGGTCGGCTACGTCACTCCGGAAGCGGAGCAGATGACCACGCCAGACGTCGCGACACTGCTTCGCGCGGCCCTGCGCACACTGAGCAAGGCATGAACCGGTGAACGAGTCGGAGCTCGAGGCAGCCGAGGTCGCCTACGTGACCAGCCGTCCGTTGACGGCGGTGGATGCCGACGGTGACGAGCGAGTCGTCGAGGCGGCGCTTCGCCCGCGCACCCTCGACGAGGTCGTGGGTCAGGAGCGCGTACGCGAACAACTCTCGTTGCTGCTGGAGGCGGCCCGGGCACGTCAACGGGTCCCGGACCACGTCTTGATGAGTGGGCCGCCTGGACTCGGCAAGACCACCTTGGCGATGATCATCGCCGCGGAGATGAGCGCCCCGCTGCGGCTGACCAGCGGCCCCGCCATCACCCACGCCGGCGACCTCGCAGCGATCCTGTCCGGATTGAACGAGGGCGACGTGCTCTTCGTCGACGAGATCCACCGGATGTCGCGGCCCGCGGAGGAGATGCTCTACATGGCGATGGAGGACTTCCGGGTCGACGTCGTCATCGGCAAGGGCCCCGGGGCCACCGCCATCCCGCTCGAGATCCCGCCGTTCACCCTCGTCGGCGCGACCACCCGGGCCGGGCTGCTGCCCAGCCCGCTGCGCGACCGGTTCGGGTTCACCGCGCGCCTGGAGTTCTACGAGCCCGAAGACCTCGAGCGGATCGTCCACCGCTCTGCCGGCCTGCTCGAGGTGGAGCTGATGTCCGACGGCGCCCGCGAGATCTCCCTGCGCTCACGTGGCACCCCACGCATCGCCAACCGGCTGCTGCGCCGCGTGCGCGACTTCGCGCAGGTGCGCGCCGACGGGCTGGTCACCCGTGACCTGGCCCGGGCGGCCCTGGAGCTGTTCGAGGTCGACGAGTCCGGTCTGGATCGTCTGGACCGTTCGGTGCTCGACGTGTTGTGCCGTCGCTTCGGCGGTGGGCCGGTGGGCGTCAGCACGCTCGCCGTCGCCGTGGGGGAGGAACGCGAGACCGTCGAGGAGGTGGCCGAGCCGTTCCTCGTGCGTCAGGGCCTGCTGGCCCGGACACCCCGGGGGCGGGTCGCCACGCGGGCGGCCTGGGTGCATCTCGGGCTCACACCCCCGAGCGGCGTAGTGGGAGACGATCCGCTGCTCTTCGGGTCGGAGTCCGAGTGAGCCGGTGACGGCCGTTACACTCGATCTTCGGCGCCGTAATCCCCGTGCTCGAGCTCGTTGCGAGCTCATGGGCGGATTCGCGGCCCACCAAGACCTGTTCCCTTCCCTTGGAGTTGTCTGTCGTGCCGCCCTATGCGCAGTTGCTCGTGATCCTCGTGGCGATGCTCGGCTTCTGGGCCATCGTCATGCGCCCCGCCCGCACCCAGCAGAAGCGGGTCCAACAGCTGCAGAACGACCTTGAGGTCGGTCAGCGAGTCGTCCTCTCAGCGGGGATCTTCGGGACCGTTCGCGCGTTGAGCGAGGGACGGGCCGAGATCGAGGTGGCTCCCGGGACCGTGATCACCGTGGCGCGCCAGGTCGTCGTACGACGGGCCGATGAGCTCGAGGACGCCAGTGGAACCGCACCGGATGACTCGGGGGAGTCGGACCCGACCCAGGCACAGGACTGAGGAGACACATCACCGTGGCGAAGAAGAAGCCCCGCCCCGGGCGAACGCTGCTCATCTTCGGGCTGACGATCGCCGTGCTCTACGGACTCGCCGCGATCGGCCAGACCTGGAAGCCGCGACTGGGACTCGACCTCGAGGGTGGCACCCGGATCACTCTGTCTGCCATTCCGCAGGGCGGCGCCGTCACCGCGACCAAGCTGAAGCAGGCCGCCTCGATCGTCGACGCCCGGGTCAACGGCAGTGGTGTCTCCGAGGCCGCGGTCTCCACCCAGGGTGACCGCAACATCATCGTGGAGATCCCCGGAAAGAACGCCTCCAGCCTGGTGGACGCCGTGAAGCGCACCGCGCAGCTACGGTTCCGCCTGGTCGCTGGGCAGCCACAGACAGGCACCCCCCAGACAAAGGCGAGCAGCTCCGCCTCGCCCAGTCCCTCCGGCAAGGCCGGAGCCAAGAACAAGGCCGGCTCCAAGAAGACGAGGGTGCCCAAGGTCAGCGCGGCGACGCCCAAGCCGCGCCCGGCGCCGTTCGCCAAGCCCAAGCCGACCCCGAAGGCGAGTGCCCCGGCTGCTCCCTCGACCAGCGCCCAGCCGCAGGTGACCCAGAAGGGCGCCTCGGTCTCGGATCCTCTTGCGTGGTCGGCGAACCCCGGTCTCGAGTGGCTCCAGAAGTACGCCGCCTACAACTGCCCGACCAAGAAGCAGGCCGCAAAACCGGTGGAGGACAACGCCGACCAGCCGCTGATCACCTGCGACGAAAAGGGGCTGAAGTTCCTCCTCTCCGCCGCAGTCATCGAGGGCACGAACCTGAAGTCCGCGTCCTACGGGACACCGCAGAACGGCGTCGGCTGGGTGGTCAACCTCGGCCTCAAGGGCGAGGCCAAGAAGGCCATGGCCGACACGTCCACGGCGCTGA
>JBDSXU010000346.1:0-2227 GCA_039926005.1 Marmoricola sp. | reverse complement strand
CGAACCGGTGCACCAGGGCACGGAAGCCCGCGAACGCCTCCATGCCGGTGACCCTCTGCTCGATGACCGCGGGGACGAGGGCCTCCATCACGAGCCCGGTCGCGCCGAGGCGCCAGTTGCCGTGCCGTCGCCAGGCGTCCGCAATCGGCTGGTGCAGCGGCACGAAACCGGACGGGTCGTCGTCGGCGCCCAGCATCCGGGGCAGCTGATCCAGGACCCACGCGGCGCCACCCCCCCAGGCCTCGCCGGTGACTGTCCCCGCGTCCGGCCGGGAGAGGAGACGCAGCGTCGTGGTGCCTTCCGGGGTCCGGATGCCGCGCCAGATCGCGCCGTCCGGCGTACGCCTGAAGGTCGGGTCGCCGCCCCCGCGCCGGTGTGTGGAGAGGACCGCACCGACCGGGCACGGCCAGTGCGGGCGCCACACCCGGACGAGCGGTCGAGGCGTGCTGGCGGGCATGGCTGCACACTATGTCGGTGCCTGCCGACACAATGGCCCCATGTTGCTGGCTCGCCTCGTCGACGTCTCCGGTCAGGTGGCTGCCACCAGTTCGCGGCTGGCCAAGCGGGAGCTGATCGCCGACGTCCTGCGTGAGGTCGTGGATGACGGTGCGGAGGAGATCGACATCGCTGCGTCCTACCTCTCCGGCACGCTGCGCCAGCGCCGCACCGGACTGGGCTGGCGTGGGCTGGCCGACCTCCCGCCCGCGGCAGCCGAGTCGTCGGTCGGCCTGACCGAGGTGGACGCGACGCTGGCGGAGATCAGCCGACTCGCAGGGTCCGGCTCGACGGGCGCTCGGCGCGACGCCGTGAACGCGCTGTTCGCACGGCTGACGTCCACGGAGCAGGAGTTCCTGCGCAACCTGGTCACCGGCAACGTCCGGCAGGGCGCCCTCGACTCGGTGATGCTCGACGCCATCGCGGCCGCGGCCGGTCTCGCCCTCAAGGCCGTACGCCGGGCCGCCATGTTCAGTGCTCCGACCGGACCCGTCGCGGCCGCCGCGCTGAGCGGTGGCGAGGTCGCTCTCGCGGACTTCAGCCTGCTGGTGGGCCGTCCGGTTCGA
This sequence comes from Marmoricola sp., assembly GCA_039926005.1. Taxonomy (GTDB): domain Bacteria; phylum Actinomycetota; class Actinomycetes; order Propionibacteriales; family Nocardioidaceae; genus Marmoricola. The sequence goes on along the minus strand of JBDSXU010000346.1, from coordinate 1,166 downwards.
CCGATGCTGGCGGGAGCCGCACCAGACGTCCCGGCCGGGGTCGAGAAGGTGGCCGGCGCGTTCGCGGTCGACACCAAGCTCGACGGCATCCGGATCCAGGTGCACAAGGACGGTGACGAGGTCCTGGTGTTCACCCGCAGCCTCGAGGAGATCGGGAGCCGGATGCCGGAGGTCGTGGAGGCCACGCGATCGCTGCCCGCCACCGAACTCATCCTCGACGGCGAAGCACTGACCCTCGACGAGGCGGGACGTCCGCGCCCGTTCCAGGAGACGGCCTCGACGACCTCGACGCGCAGCGGGGCGACAGGCATCCGGCCCTTCTTCTTCGACCTGCTGCTCCACGATCGCGACTCGCTGATCGAGGCGCCCACCAGCGAGCGGCTCGACCGGCTCGACTCAGTGGTGCCGGAGCCGCTGCGCGTGCGCCGCCTCGTGACCGACTCCACTGACGAGGCCCAGTCATTCTTCGACGAGGCGATCGCCGCCGGCCAGGAGGGCGTGATCCTCAAGCGCCTCGACGCACCCTATGACGCCGGCCGGCGCGGCTCCGCCTGGATCAAGGTCAAGCCCCGTCACACGCTCGACCTCGTCGTTCTCGCAGTGGAGTGGGGCAGCGGGAGGCGCAAGGGCTGGCTGTCCAACATCCACCTGGGCGCCCTTGACCCAGACGGTGAGCCGGTGATGCTCGGCAAGACCTTCAAAGGAATGACCGACGCGATGCTCGACTGGCAGACCCAGCGGTTCCTGGCGCTGGAGACCCGCCGCGAGGGCCACGTCGTCCACGTCCGGCCCGAGCAGGTGGTCGAGATCGCCTTCGACGGCGTCCAGCAGTCGACGCGCTACCCGGGCGGTGTTGCTCTGCGCTTCGCGCGGGTGCTGCGCTACCGCGACGACAAGCCAGCAGCCGAGGCCGACACGATCGAGGCCGTCCGGGCACTTCAGTAGGGCTGACCCTGCGAGCCCCGATGGACGTGTGATGACTCATCGTTACGCGTGTGTAACACCGAGTTGCACTACGATCCACCCATGACAACCCCTCGCAGCACGACCAGGGAGCCACCCGCTGCTCGCCGTCGCGCCCGCGAGCGCGAGATCCTCAAGGCCACCCGCGAACTGTTCGACAAGAACGGCGTGCGGGACGCTCAGATCGAGGACATCGCCCGCGC
>JBDSXU010000345.1:0-4751 GCA_039926005.1 Marmoricola sp. | reverse complement strand
GAAGGTGACGCCACCACCAGGCAGATGCTGGTCTTCGACGAGCAGGAGACGGTCCGGTCAGTGCAGCTCTACGGCACCGACCCGGCGTACGTCGGACGAGCCACGGAGATCCTCTGCTCGGAGTACGGCGTCGCCCACGTCGATCTCAACTTCGGTTGCCCGGTGCCCAAGGTCACCCGCAAGGGCGGCGGTGCCGCGCTGCCGTGGAAGCGCACGCTCCTCGGCGAGATCCTCGTCGCCGCCGTGCAAGCCGGTGCGCGGTACGACGTGCCGGTCACCATGAAGACCCGTAAGGGCATCGACGAGGACCATCTCACCTATCTCGACGCGGGCCGGATCGCCCAGGAGGCCGGTGCCGCGGCCATCGCGCTGCACGGCCGCACCGCGATCCAGAGCTACTCCGGGACCGCCGACTGGGACGCGATCGCCCGCTTGGTCGAGCACGTCGACATCCCCGTGCTCGGCAACGGCGACATCTGGGAGGCCGCGGACGCGCTCCGGATGCTCGAGCAGACCGGCGCCGACGGCGTGGTCGTCGGCCGCGGCTGCCTGGGGCGGCCGTGGCTGTTCCGCGACCTGGCTGCAGCCTTCGCCGGAGAAGAGGTCGCGACCCTGCCGCACCTCGGCGAGGTGGCGACGATGATGCGCCGGCACGGCGAGCTCCTTTGCCGGCACATGGGCGAGGAGCGCGGCTGCAAGGAGTTCCGAAAGCACGTGTCGTGGTACCTCAAGGGCTTCCCCGTCGGTGGCGACCTGCGCCGGGCGATGGCGCTGGTGGTGACCCTCCTGGAGCTCGAGGACCTGCTCGCGCAGCTCGACCCGACTGCCGCGTTTCCGGTCTCCGAGCTCGGCTCCCCCCGGGGGCGGCAGGGCAGTCCTCGCAAGAAGGTGGCCCTCCCGGATGGGTGGCTCGAGGACACCGACGGCACCGGCTGCGTCCCACGGGAAGAGGCCTCGGAGACCACCGGCGGCTAGCGGGCCGGGTGTGGCTCGAGGGTCCCGACGTGGGGAGCGTCACTCCCCATATGTGACGAGACCGTTGGGCGAACCACCCGTTTCGTGATTCGATCGTGATGATCTTGCCCCCCGAAGTTAGGAATCACCCGTGCCCCGAGGACGACCCCGAGGCAGGCACAGCCTTCTGTCCGCGACCGCCCGTAGTCGCCGTCTGGCCCTCGTGACCGCACCCCTGGTCACCCTGTTGACAGTCGGTCTGGGGGTGGCGACAAGCGGCTTCGGCCGACCCGACGCAACCACGAGCGCGGCTGGGGACATCGGCGCCGCTGCCGGGTCCGACACCACTTCCGGGGTGGCCGACAGTGCCGCCGCGAACGAGTCACGCACCCTGGGGACCTCGCGTTCGACCGAGCGCGTGCCCCTGGTGAACAACCGGGTGCCCAAGGCGAAGGGCAGGCTCTGGACGGCCTCCGACCTCGACCTGCGCGTCGAGCCCCGCGAGAAGTCCAAGGCCGAGGGGGTGCTGGACTCCGGGAAGCACGTCGCCGTCACCGGCCACCGCCAGGGCGCGTACGCCGAGGTCATCGTCGGTCGGCTCACCCGCTGGGTCACCGCCGACTACCTGAGCAAGGACAAGGAAACCAAGCCGGCCTCCATGGGTCTGGTCGACCATTCCTGCCCGGGCACCGAGGGCACAGAGAGCGGCCTCACCAGTTCCGCGATCCGCGTCTACCACGCGGTCTGCAACAATTTCCCCGAGATAAGGACCTACGGCGGCTACGACGCGCATGGCGAGCACGCCAGCGGTCGTGCCATCGACATCATGACCAGCGACTCCGGTCTCGGTGACCGCATCGCCGCTTTCCTGCAGGCCAACGCAAGCGCGCTGAACCTCTACGACGTCATCTGGCAGCAGCACATCTGGACGCCGCAGCGCAGCAGCGAGGGCTGGCGTTCGATGCCTGACCGCGGGTCGAGCACCGCGAACCACTACGACCACGTGCACGTCTCGGTCAACTGACGCTGTCGGCCTCGTCGCTTGATGGCGGCACTCAGCGCAGGTCGCGCTGACTGAGTTCGGTGACGTCTGCGATGCGCACGTAGTCTGCGTCGCAGTGCCAGACGGTGGTGTCATGGCGGAGCGCGACGGCCGCGATCAAGCAGTCGGTCAGGGAACCTACGGTGTGGCCGTTGCGATGCACGGCACGCGCGAGTGTCGCGGCTGCCCGGAAGTCCTTTGCTGGGTCGACCACCAGGTCTTCGAGGGTACCCAGCTGATCCTCGATCCGACGTACGGTGAACGGATCGGTCGGGCCAGCAAGCAGCTCCATCGCGATCGGCGCGCAGGTCGCGATGCTGGCAGGATCGGTGGTCGCGAGTTCACGGAACTCGAGGTGGGCGCGGCTCTGCGTTCGGCGCAGGTGCTCGATCCACACCGAGGTGTCGACCAGGATCACCAGGTGGCCGGCCCGTCGGAGCGGATGGTGTCGAGGTCGCCGTCCCAGCCGATGCCTTCCAAGTCCAGCAGACCGTCAGTCGTCGCGGTCGACCCGGCGGCTCGGCGAAGAGCGAAATCGACGGCTTCGCGCTTGGTCTTGAGGCGGAAGCGGCGCATCACCTCGGCGATGAGCACTTCATCGATGTCGATGTTGGTGCGTGCCATACACCAAGGATACACCACGGGCGGATACCTTCAGAGGCCGAGCTCGCCCCGGCGCAGCTCTTTGAGGTGCCGCGCAGGGCCGGTGAACTCGAGTGGGGCGTGCTGCACGCGCCCGAAGAGGAACAGTGCGAGCTCGGCCGGGGGACCGCTCACCACGGCCGGCTCCTCGCCCTTGCGGAGTACGGCGGACCGGTTGCGCTCCTCGCCGTCCCAGCGGATCTCCACGGGCACACCGCTCGGCCGGACGAGGCCCTTGCCGGCCACACCGATCGCCTTCCAGATGATCTTCTGCTCGCGCTCGGTGAGCTCGCGTGGCTCCCATTCCGGACCGGCACGGCGGATGTCTTCGTGGTGCACGAAGTACTCGAGGGTGTTCACGGCCCGGTCCATCGCGGGCAGAGCCATCGGCGACCATTTTGGCGGCCCCTTTCGCACTCGTTCGACCAGGGAGCTGAAGTCCTGGTTGGCGAGCCGTCGTGCCGACCGGTCGGTGAGGTTCCCGAGCTGCGGGACCAGGATCCCGGGCGCACCGAGCGGGTCGCGCTCGCGGACCAGCAGGTGGATGACCAGATCCTTGACCGTCCAGCGCCCGCACAGCGTGGGGGCCAGCTCGCCCGCCTCGAGGGCGGCGTTGCAGAGGGCTGCGCGCTCCGTGCGCGACATCGACTCCATGTCGCGATCCTAATGGCTTGGGTATCCATGGTCGGATGGACCTGAGGGCGGGGCGCAATGTCAGGTGCGGAATGTCAGGTGCGGAATGTCAGACCCCCTGTCTAGGGTTGCACTCGTTGTGTCGACCTCACCCGAACTGCCGATCCAGTGAGCCGCGCGAGGAACGCCTCCACGTTGCTGGGCGGCTTCCGCGTACTCGGGGTCGCGATCCGCCGCGAGCCCTGGGTGTTCACCCTCTCCACCCTGGGCAGCGTGATCTTCGGTGCCCTCACCGTCGCGGACGCGTGGGTGCTCGGATGGTCGACCGACCATGTGCTGCTGCCCGCCTTCGACACGGGGACCACCACGACCCGCGGGCTGGTTGCGATCTTCGCGCTGTTCCTCGGCGTGGCGATCCTGCGTGCGGTCGGGATCGTCGCCCGCCGCCTGGGCGCGGGCATCATGCAGTACCGGATGCAGGCGTCCTACCGCCGCGAGGTCACCCGCCAATACCTGAAGCTGCCGATGTCCTGGCACCAGCGCCACCCGACCGGCGAGCTGCTCTCCAACGCCAACTCCGACGTGGAGGCCGCCTGGGCGCCCATCGCACCGCTGCCGATGGCGGTCGGCACCCTGGCGATGATGGTGATCGCCATCGTGCAGATGCTCTTCACCGACATCGTGATGGCCGTGGTGGGGCTGCTGGTGTTCCCGCTGGTGATGGTGGTCAACGTCGTCTTCCAACGGATGTCGTCGCCGATCTTCACCCGGATCCAGGCGTTGCGCGCCGAGCTGAGCGAGATCGCCCACGAGTCCTTCGACGGAGCCATGGTGGTCAAGACCCTGGGCCGCGAGAGCGAGGAGACCGGCCGCTTCGCCGCCAAGGCCCGAGTCCTGCGCGACGAGGGCATCCGCGCCGGGCGCATCCGCGCGGCCTTCGACCCGTTCCTGGAGAGCCTGCCCAACCTCGGCGTCCTCGCCGTGCTCGGGGTCGGCGTCTGGCGGGTGCGCTCCGGCGCGGCCGACCCGGGAGACGTGGTGACTGTCGCCTACCTCCTCACGATCGTGGCCTTCCCGATCCGGTCGATCGGCTGGATGCTTGGTGAGTTCCCGCGCTCGGTGGTCGGGTTCACCCGGGTGAGCCGAGTGCTGGACACGGTCACCGACACCACCTACGGCGGCGCTCGGCTGGGCGCTTCCCCGCAAGGCGCATCGCTCGAGGTCGACAATCTCGCCTACACCTACACGGCCGGACAGCGGCTGCTGGAGGGGCTTGACTTCTCCATCGCGCCGGGCCGCACGGTGGCCGTCGTCGGTGCCACGGCGTCGGGCAAGAGCACGCTGACCTCGCTGGTCACCCGCCTGGTGGACCCGCTCTCGGGGGCGATCCGGGTCGACGGCCGGGACCTGCGCGACCTCGCCCCCGGCGAGCTGGCCGCCAACGTCTCACTGGTCCCGCAGAGTGCGTTCCTCTTCGACG
>JBDSXU010000344.1:0-3711 GCA_039926005.1 Marmoricola sp. | reverse complement strand
CACCTCGACCTGACGCCTCAGGTCCGGTACGAGCGCGACCGCGTCGCTGATGTCGCCGTCCAGTCCGATGTCCTCGAGTGCCTGGCACACCCGGCCAACCTCGAAGGCGCCCAGGTTCTGGGCACTTCCCTTCAGGACATGGGCGCACATGATGAGCCGGGAGCTGTCAGCGATTTCGATGGCTGACTCAATGTCGCTGAGGTCACCAGAGACCCTCGCCAGGAAGGTCTCGACGAACTGCTCGAAGAACGAGCGATCCCCGGGCCGGAGCTCCTCGAGCATCCGGATCCGAGTCAGGTCGAGCACGCTGGAGGTGTCGGTGATCGCGTCCCGCTCGCCGAGGTCGGGGGCGCCCCTCCCGCCGATCCAGCTGTCCAGGGTCGTCTCGAGCAGCGCGAAGTCGATGGGCTTGAGGAGGAAGTCGTCCATCCCTGACTCGAGGCACCGTTCCTTCTCACCCACGACCGTCGACGCGGTCATCGCGATGATCGGGACCCGGTTGCCCGGCCCCTCCAGCTGGCGGATGGCGCGGGTGGCCTCGTAACCGTCGAGGCGTGGCATCTGGCAGTCCATGAGTACGGCGGCGAACCGGTGCGGCGTCGCGGTCACCGCCGCCACCGCTTCAAGCCCGTCCCCGGCGAACTGCACCGCGTAGCCCAGCCCCTCGAGTACGCCGCGCGCCACCATCTGGTTGACCAGGTTGTCCTCGGCCACGAGAACGACCCCAGGAGGTGAGGCCGGGACCGCACTTACCTGCGGCGCCGACGAGACCCTCGACGGTGTGGTCACGAGATCGAGCTCCCGGGAAGCCGGATCCGGCGGCACCGGCAGGAACGCAGCCGTGAACCAGAAGGTGCTGCCGACACCGAGCTCGCTGGTGAAGCCGACCTCCCCGCCCAAGGCCTCGACCAGCCGGCGCGAGATGGTCAGGCCGAGACCCGTTCCGCCGTACTCCCGCGTGGTGGACACCTCGGCCTGGGTGAACGCCTCGAACAGGGTCGCTTGCGCATCCGGCGCGATACCGATCCCGCTGTCCGAGACCTCGACGCGCAGACTCGGCGGTCCTCCCCGAGGACCTTCCCGGGTGACCCGGACGCTCACCGGTCCGTCCCTGGTGAACTTCACGGCGTTCGAGACCAGGTTCGTCACTACCTGTCCGAACCTGACCGGATCCCCGCGCAGGAACCGTGGGACATCCGGGTAACAGACCACGACCAGGTCGACGGACCGGGCCCGGACAGCCTCGACCATCAGGGCGGCCACCTGGTCGACCACGGCCCGGACGTCGAAGTCCACGACCTCCAGCTCCAGCTTGCCGGATTCGATCTTGGACAGGTCGAGGACGTCGTTGATCAGTCCGAGCAGGGTCCGGCCGGCCTGGAAGATGCCGTCGGCGAGCGGTCGCTGCGCCGGGTCGAGCTCGGTCTTGAGCAGCAGGTCCGTGAGACCGATGACCCCGTTGAGCGGGGTCCGGATCTCGTGGCTCATGGTGGCCAGGAAGTCCGACTTCATCCGTGACGCCTGCATCGCGTCGTCGCGCGCGGTGGCGAGCTCCTGTGCTGCCTGGACGGCCTCGGTGATTTCCTGTGCGGTCCCGCCCATGCGTGCCGGGGCGCCGGACGCGTCACGCACCACCCGTCCCCGGCCGCGCATCCAGCCCTGCCTGCCCTCGGCCTTCAGGATGCGCGCCTCGAACTCGAAGGGCTCAGTCTCGGTGAACGCCGCCCCGACTGCCTCCGCGACGCGCGGCCGGTCCTCCGGGTGGATGTGTCCCAGGAATCCTTCGTAGGTCGCCTCGAACTCCTGCGGCTGGAGCTCGAAGATGCGGTAGAGCTCGTCGGACCACGTTACGACGTCGTTGAGGATGTCCCACTCCCAGCTGCCGATCTTCGCGATCGACTGGGCCTCGGCCAGTTGTTGTTCGCTGAGCGTCACCCGGTCCAGCATCAGCTTGCGGTCGGTGAGCTCGGTGACCCGATGCAGCCAGCCACGGCGTACGCCGTCGTCGTCGAGGAGCGGGTTGTGGCTGACCAGACCCCAGATGCGCGAGCCGTCCTTGCGGATCAGGCTACGCTCCACGTTGTCCCGGCCGGCCTCGGATCGGGTCAGCTCGTCGAGATGGACGAGGAAGTCGAGCCTGCCCTCGCTGTCCAGCGCGTGGGCCACCGGGAGCCCGTGCATCTCCTCGGGGGTGCGACCCAGCATCTCGGCGAGGCGGTCGTTCGCGTAGGTCGTGATGCCGGCGCTGTCGAAGATCCAGAGGCCGTCCGTCGACGATCTCATGATCCAGCGGCTCAGCTCCGTGCTGCCGTTCTCCTGCACGGTGACGCCTCCTCTGACCCCCTCATTATGCCCCGTTGACGCACGTAATGTTCGGAAATGGACACTTGTCGAAGGTGTCCCGGACGGCACACCTGAGCGGTCGACCACGGGCCGTCGACTCGAGGGTCGCCGACTGGGACGATGACCACATGGTCGAGACGACGGGCGAGGACGCGGCGCCGCGCCGGGGGCGACCCGGGTACGACGCGTCGACGGTCCTTCGGCGCGCGATCGACCTGTTCAACCGTCAGGGATACGAGGCCTCCAGCATGGGCGACCTCGCGCGTGAGCTCGGCCTGACCAAGTCGGCGATCTACCACCATGTGCCGAGCAAGGAAGCGCTGCTCGGCGCGGCCCTGGACGAGGCGCTGGACGGGCTTTCGGCGGCGATCAACGACGCTGCGAACAGTCACGAGGAAAACGCCTACGAGCGACTGCGGACCGCGGTCCGGCAGTCCGTGGAGATCCTGGCCGAGCACCTGCCCGCGGTGACGCTGCTCCTGCGTGTCCGGGGGAACAGCGAGATCGAGCTGGCTGCTCTCAATCGTCGCCGGGTGATCGACGACGGGCTCGCACACCTGGTGCAGGCCGCGGTCGACGAGGGGTCACTGCGGGCCGACATCGCGCCGGAGCTCATCAGCCGACTGCTCTTCGGCATGGTCAACTCGCTGGCGGAGTGGTACCGACCAGATGGCCCCGTGACCGTCGCGGAGCTCTCCACATCGATCGTGGACCTGGCCTTCGACGGGCTCACCACGCACCAAAGGCCCGAGTAGTCCTGCTCGGACTTCGCGGGCCAGCGGTGCAGGTGTTTCCCGGTGCTACTGGTGCCAGGCGGAGACGGCTGCTGCATGCGGGCGCATCCGCCAGTCAGCCTCGTTCACGCCGAGGCCGGCCTTGTCGGTCTCGAACCAGGTCACGAACTTGGCGCTCTTGGCCCTCGCCGCCGGGATGAGGTCGCTGACGAACTGGTCGATCTTCGCCGGGTCCTTGGCCGAGGTCTCGCCGATGGCGAAGTCCAGGCCGAAACTGGCCGAGACCGCAGCGGGGTCGTCCACCACGTTCTTGACGGTCAGGCTTCCGGTCAGGTAGGAGTCCCAGCACAGCACCTCGAGGCCGTTGGTCACGTAGTCCGCGATGGGCCGCTTCGTCGGGATGGAGAGGCTGTAGCGCATCAGGATCAGGGTGGGGTGCAGGTTGGCCTGTTTGGGGGCCAGTGCGATCAGGTGCTCCCAGGCCGCGCGGTACTGGGCGGCGGTGAAGCTGCCGGCCTCGATGTCGTTCTCGGGCTCGTGGAAGTAGGACCACCAGACCTGGCGCGTGTTCGGGATCGAGTTGAACCAGGAGGTCATGGTCGCGTCGGCGTTGCCGGCGATGACGTCTTGGGGC
>JBDSXU010000343.1:0-5550 GCA_039926005.1 Marmoricola sp. | reverse complement strand
TGGCGATGCTCGGCTTCGGCGCCGCTGTCGGACTCGCGGACCACTGGAGATGGCCGATGCTGGTGGTCGCCGTGCTGATGCTCGTGATCGGGGGGGCCGCCGACATGGCGTCGGCCGCGTTCCGCACCAGCATGCTGCAGAGCGCCGCGTCGGATGCGGTGCGTGGCCGTTTGCAGGGGGTGTTCACCGTCGTCGTCGTCGGTGGCCCGCGCATCGCCGACGTCGCTCACGGCGCGGTCGCGGTCTCGATCGGAGCCGCGGCGACAGCCGCCGGGGGTGGCTTGCTGGTCATCGTCGCGACGGTGCTGGCGGCAGTCGCCTTCCCGGCGTTCATCCGCTACCGCGTCATCGCCGCGACGGGTCGGTCGAGCTCTTAGCCGGACTCCCGTCGTCCGCCGACCGGACAGAACTGCCCGGTGGACGTCGTACGGCGGAGCAGAACTGCCCGGTCGGCGGGCGCGGGCGTCTCGGTCATGCCCGCACCGTAGCGCCGTACTCATCACAGGGTCAGGAACGGTGGACGAGGTCGTTGTAGTCCGGGTGCTTCTGGATCCACGACTTGATGAAGGGACAGCGAGGCACCACCCGGCGGTTGCTGTTGGCGCGTACGTCGTCCAGGGCGAACCTGGCCAGCCTGGATCCGACGCCGTGTCCCTCGAACCGATCGTCGACCTCGGTGTGGGTGAACACGATGCGCTTGTCGTCGAGCTCGTAGTACGCGGCGCCCGCGAGCTCACTGCCGACGTACGCCTCGTAGCGGTGCTCTGACTCGTTGGTCCTGATCTCCACGTCTGCCATGCCCCCATCGTGGCGGGCGGTCAAAACCGGGTCACCGCCGACCTAGAACCCGCCCTTTCTACGCAGCGGCTTCGGTCGTCCGTCCGGGTCGTGCAGCAGGAGGTAGGGGGCGGTGGCGGCGGCTCTTTCGATGCGGCTCAGGTCGGGTGGCTGCAACCGGCGCAGTCGGCCGGCCGGGCGGTCGCCGACCTGACCACCGGAGTGCCACTCGTCGAGGCGGCGCGCCGCTTCGTCGTACGCCGTGAACATGGCGGATGCGTCGACACAGTCGCCCATGACCTCGAGGAGCGAGTCGTCGTCCACCTCTCGGTCGAGGTGCTCCGCGGCCAGCGTCAGCCGGAGGCGACGCGCGTAGGGGCTGTGGTCGCCGGCGCCCGGGTCGACCACCACTGTCGACAGCTCCGAGTCGTGCGTCCACGATCGCCGGTTGAAGTTGTCCGAGCCGATGGTCGCCCAGATGTCGTCCATCACGCAGACCTTGGCGTGCACGTAGACCGGGGTGCCCTCGTGGTTCTCGAGGCCGTAGATCGCCACCCGTCCCGGAGCCACGTCCTCCATCTGTTTCATCGCGCGCGCTCGGCCGAGCAGCTGCGGCGTGCGGGCCAGGAACCCTTCCTGGTCGGTGAACAGCGGGACCACGGCGATCACGTGCAGGTCCGGGTCCTGCTGCAGCGCCTCGGTGAACACGTCACCGACCTGCCGGCCCCAGAGGTACTGGTCCTCGATGTAGACGAGGTGCCGCGCCTGCGAGATGGCCTTGGTATAGCCACGGGCCACGCTGCGCTCGCCACCGCGGGCGAAGGGGTAGTCGCGGCCACGGCGCAGGTTGGGGTAGGTCCGCAACAGCTGCACCGTCTGGGTCGCAGCCTCGGGCGACGGTGGCGGTGGCGCCTGTTCGGGAAGTGGGTCGGGGGACATGTCCATCCGACGAAGTTTGTCCTGCGTCCAGTAGACCGGGTGCCGCGTCAGCCGCGTCGGGTCCTCCCACCGTTCGCGGAAGACCGTCTCTACGTCGTAGACCGCAGGTCCGGTGATGGCGGCCATCACGTCGTGCCAGGGCGGGGTCTCGCCGTACTCCGAGGCCATCTCGAGAGCCTGCGGGTCGCCGTGGTGCTGCGCGTCGTCGCGACGCGAGTGGCACAGGTCGATGCCGCCGACGTAGGCGATGTCGCGCTCGGGATGGTGGCGGTGGCGGATCACCACCAACTTCTGGTGGTGCGAGCCGCCGGTACGCACCCGCATGTCGAGCAGCGCCTCGGCGCCCCGTGACTGGAGCTGCCGCCCGAGCAGTCGGTTCTCGGACGCGCTGAAGTTGAGCATCTCCATGTGTGAGCGCCAGATCAGGCCGCGTACGTCGACCCCGCGCTCGTCGGCTCGCCCGAGGACCTCGACCACCTCGCTCCCCGGCTCCCCGGTGAGGCGCTCGTCGGCATCGCCCTGCCAGTCGGTGAAGAGGACCAGGTCGCCAGATCGTGTCGCCTCCAGCCGCTCGTGGAGCTCCGCGAAGTAGGTCACCCCGTGGATCAGTGGCCGGACAAGGTTGCCCTCGGACCAGGCCGCCTCTCCAGGGTGCCGGTCGTCCAGGGCGGTGTCGGCGTTCGCGCGTTCGCTCTTGGTCAGGAGCCAGTCAGTGTGCTGCATTCCATCCCTTCCCGTGCCGGACCCCGTCGGGCCCGACCCCACCGGGCCAACATGCCAGAGGACCACCGGTCCAGCGCAAGCCGCCGGGTGAGGCGCTGGCATCATGCGGGCCGTGGGCCTCCCCAGAAACATGTCCAGAAACATGTCCAGAAACCTGCCCGGCATGGCGACAGTACGACGCGGCCTGTCGGCCTACCGGTCCACCGGGGCCGACCTGCCCTTCGGCGACCCGCGACCGGCACACGGCGTCGCGATGGAGGGGTACTTCTGGCGCTTCACCGACCCGGGCACCGGTCGCGTGCTGATCGCCCTGAACGGCGTCAACCGCAGTCCTGAGGGCGCCCACTGGGCCACCCTCGGCCTGGCCTCCCACCCGACCGGGTTCCTGCGCACCACCGTCCACCCCGTCGGCCACGCCTGCGCCACCGCGCTCGGTGCCTTCGCGGGCGATGCGTTCGCGGGCACGGCCGACGGCCTGCGGGTGGACCTCGGACCGGACGCACAGGTCGACGTGGCCATCTCCGACCAGGTGCCGTGGCCGCGCCGCAGCGTCGGCGGGTCGAGCGTGTTCCAGTCGGTGCCAGCCCTCAACCAGTACTGGCACCCCTGGCTGCTCGGCGGGTCCGCCCATGGCCGCGCCGTCGTCGGTGAGGAGACGTGGGACCTCGAGGGATGGTCGGTCTACGGCGAGAAGAACTGGGGCAAGGGTGGCTTCCCTGACTCGTGGTGGTGGGGGCAGGCCCAGGGTTTCGAGGACCCGGACGTCTGCGTGGCCTTCGCGGGTGGAGACGTGATCGCGGGTCCGCTGCGCACCCGGGTCACCGCCCTCGTCGTACTGCTTCCGGGTGGGCGGCTGCTGCGGCTCGGCGACCCGCTCGTCTCGCCGGTGCACGCCGAGGTCACCGACGAGCGGTGGGTCCTCCGTGGCCGGAGTGCCCAGTGGCGGGTGGACCTGGAAGGATACGGATCGCTGGACTCCGCGCACGTGTTGCCGGTCCCGCTGCCCGCCGAGCGCCGCAACGTTCCCGGCGCCATCGAGCACCTGGGCGCACGGATGACCGTCCGGGTGCGACGTCGGGGACGCGTCGTCTGGGAGGGCGAGTCCGACCTCGCGGCGCTGGAGCACGGCGGCATCGAGCGAGCACGGGCAGAGATCACCCGACGTGGTGGTTCCGCCGACGCGGTGGACGCACCGCCGTGGACAGCGACTTCTTGACCGCAGACCCAGGGGCGGGCGTGTTACTCCGGGTCGCCGCCGAGCACTTCGCTGATCGCGGAGACCTCGACGACCTCGATCTGGTGCTCGCCCATGCGCACGATCCGGCGGCGATCCGCCAGCACCTCGCGGAGTTGCGCACGCACCCGGTCGGCGCCACGCCGCTCGGCGATGGCCAGTTGCTGGTCCATGACCTCCTGGGCCTCCTTCTCGGACGGCGTACGCCTTCTCACGCGGTCTCCGTACCCCAACCAAGCAGAGTCAGCGGCAGGACCGACCAGGTGTGGTCGTGGCGTTCCGCGTCTGTCTCGTCGCGGCGGGTGTCCATTCGCCCAACCTAGATGACCGAGCCGAAGGGATCGATGCCCGCAACCTGCTCGGTCCGCACCTGGACTCAGCCTCGGGCTCGCGATTCAGCCGGCGATCTCGTCGAGGTTCGTCTGGTCGCGGGCCCATTCCCACAGCTCCGTGCGCTCGGCGGTCCCGGTGCGGGTGCGGCGCAGGAGATGCGTCGGCCGCGCGCGGCGGTCGTGCCACAGCTCGCCGGACGGTGGCGGCGGTTCCACCGCGGCCAGCCACACCGTCGTGTCGGCGCCGCAAGCGGCGTCTCGCAGCAGCGGGCCGGTGAACCTGTGGAACGTGGGCAGGGAGTCGACCACGCCGGGGGTGTCCGCCCAGCCGGGATGCGTGGCGTGCACGCCGATGCCGACTGCGGACCACCTCTGCGCGAGCACCGGCAGCAGCTCCACCTGGGCACGTTTGCTGCGGGCGTACGCCGTGGCGGGCGCGTAGTCCCCGTGGGTGTACTCCGGGTCATCCGCCCGCAGCCGCTGCCCGTACATTCCGCCAGAGGTCACGAGGAGCACCCGCGCATCGTGCCCCCTCAGAGCAGGGCGCAGCAGCTCGCTCATCAGCAGGGGTCCGAGGACGTGCAGAGCCATCGTCATCTCATGTCCCTGGGCGGACTCGGTGCGTGTGGCCGGCATCGAACCGGCGTTGTGCACGAGCACGTCGAGCCGGTCGAGGACGAGCTCGCGGGCGAAACGGCGTACGTCGTCGAGGTCGGAGACGTCGCACCGGTCGACGTTGACACTCACGCCGGGCACCTGCGCCTCGAGCTGGGCCTTGACCCGTGCACCCTTGTCGACATCGCGTACGACGAGCCGCAAGTCCGCACCGAGCCTCGCGAAGCCCTCGGCGGTCGCTTGGCCTAGTCCCGACGTCGCGCCGGTCACCGCCGCCGTCCGCCCGGACAGGGAACCCGGAGCCGGATCAGCCGGCCACCCGGGCAACCGGCGCCGCACCGCGGGACCGATCTTCGTGAAACCCGGAGCCACAGTGCGGTCCATGAAGGTGTCCACGCCGCGGGCCAGGGTGTGCGAGAAGCTGCTCATGCGCCCACGGTAGTCAGGCGATCCACGCCCACCCTCAGAGCTTGGCGAGGCCTTCGCGCAACCCCTCCTCGGCGTCGTCACCGAGCTTCTTCAGCGCGGGCGCGAACAGCGGAGCGACGAGCCTGCCGATGCCCTTGAACTGGAAGTCGGCGGTGTAGGTGACCCGTGATCCCGACCCAGTCGGAGCGATCTCCATCGTGTCGTGGGCGATCACCGACTTGTTCTCCCCGCGAAGAGCGAACAGGGTGTCGGGCCGGTGCTCGACGACCTCGTAGGTCAGCTCGGTCTCGCGGCCCATGAACTTCGAGGTGTTCGCGTACGTCGTACCGACCCCTCCGTCGCCGGAGACGAGCACGGTTTTCACGGTGCCCGGGTCCCACTCGTTGGTGTTGGTGAAGTCGCTGAGGTAGGCGAAGACGGCCTCGGGGGTCGCGTTGGTCTCGACACTGCGCTGGAGCTTCATCTGCTGTCCTTCGTCGATCGGTCTCGGGGGGTTGCTTC
>JBDSXU010000342.1:0-2721 GCA_039926005.1 Marmoricola sp. | reverse complement strand
AGACCAGGCCGAGCTCGTCGTGGTTGCCCTCTGCGATGACCGGGACCGCACGCGAGACGCCGATGCCGTAGGAGCCCATCGTGACCGTCACGAGCTTGCCGTTCTCGTCGAGCACCTTGAGGTCGAGCGCGTCGGCGTACTTGCGTCCGAGCTGGAAAATGTGGCCCATCTCGATGCGGCGCGCGGTCTGGAGCTCACCGGTCGAGCAGAGTGGACACGGGTCGCCGTCGCGCACCTCGGCAGCCTCGATCGTGCCGTCAGCGGTGAAGTCGCGACCGGCCACCAGGTCGAGCACGTGGCTGCCGTGCACGTTGGCGCCGGTGACCCAACGGGTGCCCTGGACGATGCGCGGGTCCACGACGTAGCGGATGCCGGACGCCGAGGACTCCCCCAGCTCCGCCGGACCGATGTAGCCCTTCACCAGAGAGGGGAACTTCGCGAAGTCCGCCTCGTCCATGGGCTCGATCTCGGTCGGCTCCAGCATTCCTTCGAGCCGCTTCTGGTCGACCTCACGGTCACCGGGCAGGCCGATCGCGAGCGGCTCACGGCTGCCGTCGGCGTGCTTGAGCACGACCAGCACGTTCTTCAGGGTGTCGCCGGCGTGCCAGGCGCGGTCGTCGCGGGGGAACTTCTCGTTGAGATGGTCCACCAGCGTCTGGATCGTCGGGGTGTCCGGCGTCTCCTCGGCGTGGGCGGCGGGTGCGTCGCCCCAACCGTCAGATCCCGTCGCCACTGGCTCGGGGGGCCGCACCTGCACCGCCTCGACGTTCGCGGCGTAGTCGCAGTTGGTGCAGCTCACGTAGGTGTCCTCGCCGACCTCACTGCGCGCGAGGAACTCCTCGGACTTCGAGCCGCCCATCGCACCGCTGGTCGCCTTGACGATCACGTAGTCGAAACCGAACCTGTCGAACGTCTTGATGTACGCCGCCCGGTGCGCGGCGTACGACGCATCGAGGCCGGCGTCGTCGACGTCGAAGGAGTAGGAGTCCTTCATCACGAACTCGCGGCCTCGGATCAGGCCGGCGCGGGGACGCGCCTCGTCGCGGTACTTCGTCTGGATCTGGTAGAGCCAGACGGGCAGGTCCTTGTAGGAGGAGTAGAGGTCCTTGACGAGGAGGGTGAACATCTCCTCGTGCGTGGGGCCGAGCAGGTAGTCGTTGCCCTTGCGGTCCTTGAGTCGGAAGATGCCGTCGCCGTAGTCGGTCCAGCGGCCGCTCGCCTCGTAGGGCTCCCGCGGGAGCAGCGCCGGGAACCGCAGCTCCTGGGCACCGATGGCGTCCATCTCGTCGCGGACGATCTGCTCGACCTTCTTGTACACCCGCAGTCCCAGCGGCAGCCACGAGTAGATGCCGGGGGCGGCGCGACGGATGTAGCCGGCGCGCACGAGCAGCCGGTGGCTCGGGACCTCGGCGTCGACGGGGTCCTCCCGAAGGGTTCGCACGAACAGTTTCGACATCCGCAGCATTACCGGGGTCCCCGCGTAGTTGGGAGCGAAGCAAGCAACTTCGTGGGGGAAAGGATCATGGGTGAAGGCTAACTCTGCGGTTTCCGGGCGAGGTGCACGACCCCGGAGGTCACGAAGACACCGACGAGGACCTCAGAACATCAGGGTCGCGAACGTCCCGACCTGCTCGAAACCGGCACGTCGGTACGCCGCCCGGGCGGGGGCGTTGTGCGCGTTGACGTAGAGCGAGACGGTCGGGGCGATCTCACGCAGGCAGGTCTCCACGACGGTGGCCATCCCGGCGGCGCAGAGGCCACGGCCGCGCAGCTCCGGGTCGACGTACACCCCCTGGATCTGGCAGGCGCTCGGCGTCGCGCACGCCACCTCGGCCTTGAAGACGACCCGCCCCTCCTCGACGCGCGAGAACGACCACCCGCGTCCGATGAGCTGGTTGACGCGCGCACGGTAGAGGTCCTTGCCGCCGTCGAGCTCGGGGGAGATGCCCACTTCCTCGGTGTACATCGCCACGCAGGCGGGGTAGAGGATGTCCCCCTCCTCCTTGGTCGTACGCCGCACGAGAGGATCACCCGCCATCGTCGGTGCCGACTTGACGACCATGTGCGGCTGGTTCCAGCGGAAGTCGCGTGGCCGTGGCCAGTGCTCCTCCAACCCGGCCCAGAGCAGGGCAACGGCGTCATGGGGACCGACGATCGTGGAGCTCCGCGGCCCGGACCGGGTCGCGCGCTCCACGAAGGCGTCGCACGCCGCGGGTGTCGCGTTCACCGGCACCAGGTTGGCGCCCACGTGGCACATCGAGACCAGGCGGTCACGCTCGAAATAGCCCCACATCTCCCCGCCCAGCCAGCGGGTGTCGAGCTGGGTGATGCGGGTCCGGTAGTCGGCGAACACGTTCGCGACCGGGTCGGTGGCCACGACCGTCAGGGCCTCGGCGACATCGCCAGGACCCAGTACCCGAACGTTCTGGCTCGTCCTGACCACGCCCGGAGCCTACGACACCTGTCGAGGTGCTGTTCGCCCGTCAGGCGGCTCGCGTGGGTCTACGGTGACCACATGCTCCGTCCCCTTGCCCGGGTGGGCCAAGCCCCTGTCGTCGTACCTTCCCAGATCCGGGTCCCGGCGCTCCTTGTCGCTCTGCTCCTGGCCCTCTCCGGATGTGGGAGCAACGACAAGGACGCCAACAGCACCGACGAGCCCAGCAAGGACGCCGTGGCGTGCCGCAAGGAGTGGAAGGGACTCCAGGCGAAGGTCGGTGGTCG
>JBDSXU010000341.1:0-10961 GCA_039926005.1 Marmoricola sp. | reverse complement strand
ACAGAAATGCCCGGTCGCCCGGCCACAGCGGGACGAAACTGCCCGGTCGCCCGGCCACAGCGGGACGAAACTGCCCGGTCGCCCGGCCACAGCGGGGCGAAACTGCCCGGTCAGCGGAATTTCTGGGCGCGGTCCCGCTTCGGGTCGTAGAGGTAGGACTCGCCGCCGGCACTGGGGTCGAGGGCGCCGCCCACGAGGATGACCGCGGCCTGACGGAGTCCTTCGAGCTCGACCTGCTCGGCGATGTCGGCGACGGTGCCGCGGAGCACGATCTCGCCCGGCTGACTGGCGCGGTAGACCACGACCACCGGGCAGCCGGGGCCGTAGTCGTCTACCAGCTCAGCCATCACCTGAGCGATCCGTGTGATCGCCAGGTGGATCACCAGGGTGGCGCGGGTGCGAGCGAAGTTGCGCAGGTCCTCGGTCTGCGGCATCGCTGTTGACCGCGCCTGCGCGCGGGTGAGTAC
This sequence comes from Marmoricola sp., assembly GCA_039926005.1. Taxonomy (GTDB): domain Bacteria; phylum Actinomycetota; class Actinomycetes; order Propionibacteriales; family Nocardioidaceae; genus Marmoricola. Next base: position 10,494 of record JBDSXU010000341.1, on the reverse strand, counting down.
GACGGACTGAGCGACCAGCGGGACGGTCAGCTCGCGGCCGATGCGCGCCGCCGCAGCTGCGTACGCCGGGACGCCGGGCGTCACCTGCCACGAGACCCCCGCCTCATCGAGTCGGCGCGTCTGCTCAGCCAGTGCCGAATAGACCGACGGGTCGCCAGAGACGAGCCGCACGGCCTCGAGCCCGTCCCGGTCGGCGTCCAGGAGAGCGGCCATGATCTGGTCGAGGTCGAGGTCCTGGGTGTCGAGGAGCTCGGCGTCCGGCGAGCAGTGCACCAGGAAGCCCTCGTCCAGGTAGGTGCCGGGGTAGAGGACCAGGTCCGCCTCGGCGAGCAGCCCGGCCGCTCGCAGCGTCAACAGGTCGGCGGCCCCGGGACCCGCCCCGACGAAGTGCACGGTCACACCGACACCGCCCACTGCGTGACCGCACGAGCAGGGGTCCAGCCGGTGAAGCCACCGATCGGCGAGGCGTGCTCGACGGCGATCCGGGTGAGCTCGCCACCGTGCTCGGCGTACAGCTGCGCGAGCAGGGTCTCGGTCTCCAGCGTGACGCCATGAACGACCAGCCGGCCTCCAGGCCGGAGGGCGGCCAGGCACGCTTCGAGGAGCCCGGGTGCGGTCGCGCCACCACCGACGAACACCGCGTCCGGACGGGGCAGGTCCCCCAGGGCGTCGGGTGCCCGACCAAGGACCACGCGCAAGGTGGGTACGCCGAGCCGGCCGGCGTTGGCCGAGACACGGGCGGCCCTCGTCTCGTCGGCCTCGATCGCGACGGTCCAACATGTGGCGTGCGCGCGCATCCACTCGATCCCGACCGATCCGGCACCCGCGCCGACGTCCCACAGGAGCTGGCCGGGCTGAGGGGCCAGACGAGCCATCGCCGAAGCACGGACGTCCCTCTTCGTGACCTGGCCGTCGTGCTCGAACGCCTCGTCGGGCAGACCTCCAGAACGTGGACCGACGACCGGTCCCTGGAGGACCAGCGCGATCACGTTGAGGGCGGGTGACTTGTGCGACCAGGTGTCCGCGACGCCGTCGGTCCGGGACTCGTCGGGAGCGCCGAGGTTGCCTAGGACGATCATCCGGCTGGCCCCGTACCCCGCCTCCCGGAGCAGTCGCGCCACCTCATCAGGCGTGCCCGCGTCGGAGGAGAGGACCAACACGCGGTGGCCGGGGGCGAGTAGGCGCAGCACGGCGTGGGCGTCGCGGCCGACTGCGCTGACCATCTCGACCTGTTCGGCCGGCCAGCTCATCCGGGCTCGGGCGATCGCCACCGAAGACACCGCCGGCTCGATGCGCACGGCCTCCTCGCCCAGGAGCGCAGTCAACGTCGAGCCGATGCCGGAGACGAGAGGATCGCCCGATGCGAGCGCGACGACCTCACGGCCGGCGTACTTCTCGAGCAGCGCCGGCAGGTTGTCGCGCAGTGGCGAGGGCCAGGGTTCACGCACCTGGTCGGGCAGGTCGGGCAGCATCGCGAGGTGCCGTGCGCCGCCCAGGACGACGCCGGCGCGGAGGAGCCGGTGCCAGCTGGCTTCCGGCACGCTGGTCCAGCCGTCGGCGCCGATCCCGATCACGGTGATCCGGGGCTTTGTCGAGGGCACCATGGCGTGACCCTAACGCCGCAGGATCCCGCAGCGCTCCACGCCGGACATGGACCACTGGGTCCGCGAGCCGCGCGAGTGGGTAGCCTGATCGGGACAGGCACGAGGTGCCCCGAGGAACGTCCGAGCAGCTGGGGCTGACCGACGGGAGAATCTGGGAAGCCGGTGAGAATCCGGCACAGGCCCGCTGCGGTGATCTGGACGGCGTCGAAGGACGTCGAACCAGGAAGTCCGAAGACCGGCCTCGCGCAGACGTATTCACTGGCGATGAGCGGGAGCCTCCATGCCACAGCACTACCCCTTTTCCGCCGTGGTCGGTTCCGACGACATGTCGCTCGCCCTCATCCTCACCACCATCTCGCCGGACATCGGCGGGGTGCTCGTGCGTGGCGAGAAGGGCACCGCCAAGTCCACGATCGTCCGTGCGCTCGCCGCCGTGCTGCCACCAATCGACGTGGTGGCGGGCGACCGGTTCTCCAGCGATCCGAGGGAGGACGCGGCTCTCTCCCCCGACGGCCCGTTCGCCTTCGATGCGCCGGCCGAGACCCGGCCGGTCCGTCTGGTCGAGCTCCCGGTGGGCGCCACCGAGGACCGGGTGCTCGGGTCGCTGCATCTGGAGCGGGCGTTGTCCGAGGGACGTGCCGAGTACGAGCCCGGCCTGCTTGCCCGGGCCCACCGCGGCATCCTCTACGTCGACGAGGTCAACCTTCTGCACGACCACCTCGTCGACCTGCTGCTGGATGCCGCCGCGATGGGCCGCTCCACCGTCGAGCGCGACGGGGTCTCCGTCGAGCACGCGGCCCGGTTCGTGCTCGTCGGCACGATGAACCCCGAGGAGGGTGAGCTGCGCCCCCAGCTCCTCGACCGGTTCGGGCTCACCGTAGAGGTGGCCGCGTCCAGAGACCCGGCGATCAGGGTCGAGGTCGTACGACGACGGCTGGCCTTCGATGGGGATCCGCGGGCGTTCGCCGCGTCGTACGACGTCGAGGAGAAGGCACTCACCGAGCGCATAGTGACTGCGCAGGAGCTCGTCGAGGACGTCCGACTCTCCGAGTGGGCGCTGTTCAAGATCGCCGAGGTCTGCGCGGCCTTCGACGTGGACGGGATGCGCGCCGACATCGTCACGGCTCGCACCGCCGTGGCTCACGCCGCCTGGGACGGACGCACCCACGTGACGCGCGCGGACATCCGCGCGGCTGCCCGCCTGGCCCTGCCCCACCGGCGGCGCCGCAACCCGTTCGATGCGCCGGGTCTCGACGAGGACCTGCTCGACCAGATCCTCGGTGCCGACGAGCTCCCGCCCGAGCCGCCGCCAGAGCCCGGGGAGGACGACGAAGGTGATGGGCCGGACGACAACGCCCCGGAGGGCGGACCGGACGGTTCGGGGGCCGAGGGTGGGGAACCGACCCCGGAGACGTCATCGGATCCGGCTGATGCTCAGACCGACTCGCATGACGTCCCGGGCGAACAGGAGCGGACCTCCGACGAAGTGGCTCCCACAGCGCCCGGTTCCTGTGACGCGGTGGCCGCCGGGGACCCCTACCGCACCAGGACTTTCACTGTCCGGGGCACAGGGACGGGTGTGGCGGGCAGGCGGAGCCGCGCGATCACGGAGTCGGGGCACCGGGTCGGCGCCCGGCGGCCGCTCGAGCGGGTTGGATCGATCCATCTCAGCGAGACCCTGCGCGCAGCGGCACCGCACCAGGTCGCACGAGGACGTAGGAGCGGGCCGATCCGGTTCCGGCCCGCCGACCTGAGGATCGCGACCCGCGAGGGCAAGGAAGCCAACCTGATCCTGTTCTGTGTCGACGCATCCGGGTCGATGGCGGCGCGCAAGCGCATGGAGCAGGTGAAGACCGCCATCCTCTCGCTGCTCCTCGACGCCTACCGCCGCCGCGACAAGGTCGGGCTGGTGACGTTCCGCGGGAGCAGCGCAGAGCTCGCGCTGCCACCCACGCACTCGGTCGACATCGCCGCCACTCGGCTTGCCGAGCTCCCCGCCGGAGGTCGCACCCCGCTCGCCGAGGGACTCCTCGAGGCGGCCCGCGTCCTGGACCTCGAACGGATCCGCGACCCGCGGCGCCGACCGCTGCTGATCGTGCTCACCGATGGCCGGGCGACCGCCGGTCCTGACCCGGTCGACCGCTCCCGTCAGGTCGCCCGGAACCTGGCCGGCCTAGGGGTCGACGCCGTGGTCGTCGACTGCGAGACCGGCCCGTTCAGGCTGGGCCTGGCCGCCGAGCTCGCTCATCACCTGCTCGCCGAGCACGTGCCGATGGGCGAGGTGAGTGCCGCCGGCCTTACCCGCGTCACCCGGAACGGCCGAGCCGCATGAGTCACCCCAGCGCCGACCTCTACGACGTCATCGAGCGTCGTCGCGACGTGCGCTCCGAGTTCACCGGGGAGCCGATCGACCCAGGCGCGTTGGACCGGATGCTCGGAGCGGCACATGCAGCGCCGAGTGTCGGCCACAGCCAGCCCTGGGACTTCGTGCTGGTCGGCGACCCACACACTCGCGCTCGGTTCCAGGAGCACGTGGCGACCGAGCGGGCGACGTACGCCGCCACACTGCCCGAGGACCGCAGCGAGACCTTCCGCCGGATCAAGGTGGAGGGCATCCGCGAAGCGACACTGGGCATCGTGGTCACCCACGACCCCGATCGTGGGGGCCCGCAAGTGCTCGGCCGGCACGCCATCGACGACGCCGGCCTCTACTCGACGTGTCTGGCCATCCAGAACCTCTGGCTGGCGGCGACGGCCGAGGGCGTGGGCGTCGGGTGGGTGTCGTTCTACCGCGAGGAGTTCCTGCGCGACCTGCTCGGAATCCCCTCACCGGTGCGTCCCATCGCCTGGCTGTGCATCGGACCGGTGACCCACCTCGAGAGGCTGCCCGACCTCGAGCGGCACGGATGGCGACAGCGCCGCCCGCTCGCCGACGCGGTCCACCACGAGAGGTTCAGGAGCTAGAGATGCCCAAGGGACAGGCGACCGTCATCCCCGACGACGGACTCACCACGCGCGAACGCCGCAACCAGCCACTGCTGATGGTGCACACCGGCGACGGCAAGGGGAAGTCCACCGCCGCCTTCGGCCTCGCGATCCGCAGCTGGAACCAGGGCTGGAACGTCGGTGTCTTCCAGTTCGTGAAGTCCGCCAAGTGGCGCGTCGGTGAGCAGACCGTGCTCGAGCGTCTCGGGAAGCTGCACGCGGAGACCGGCGAGGGCGGGCCCGTCGAGTGGCACAAGATGGGCGCCGGCTGGTCGTGGTCCCGCAAGGAGGGCGACGCGGAGGACCATGCCGCCGAGGCCGCCGAGGGCTGGCAGGAGATAAAGCGACGCCTGGCCGAGGAGACGCACGACCTGTTGGTGCTCGACGAGTTCACCTACCCGATGGAGTGGGGCTGGGTGGACGTCGACGACGTCGTGGAGACGCTGAGCAACCGCCCGGGTCGGCAGTACGTCGTGGTCACCGGTCGCCGTGCCAACCCCAAGCTCATCGAGGCGGCCGACCTGGTCACCGAGATGACCAAGGTGAAGCACCAGATGGACCGCGGCCAGTTGGGCCAGCGGGGCATCGAGTGGTGAACCTCCCGAGGATCGTCGTCGCTGCCCCCGCCACCGGCCAGGGCAAGACGACGATCTCGATCGGGCTGATGGCCGCGCTCACCCGCGCCGGGCATGTCGTCAGCGGGCACAAGGTAGGCCCCGACTACATCGACCCCGGCTACCACGCCATCGCCTGCGGTCGCCCGGGACGCAACCTCGACCCCCACCTCGTCGGGGAGCAACGCATCGTGCCGCTGCTCCTGCACGGCGCAAGAGGCGCTGAGGTTGCCGTCGTCGAAGGCGTCATGGGGCTCTACGACGGGCGCACCGGCACCGGCGGGTTCTCCTCCACGGCGCATGTCGCCACCCTGACGCGCAGCCCGGTCGTCCTGGTCGTCGACATCTCGGGCTCTTCGCGCTCGATCGGCGCCGTCGTGCACGGGATGGCCACGTTCGGCGAAGGCGTCGAGATCGCGGGCGTCATCCTCAACAAGGCCGGCTCACCTCGGCACGCCGCCGAGGTTGCGTCCTCGATCGACCTGCCTGTCCTCGGCACGATCGGGCGCGACGACTCGATCGGCGTACCCTCCCGGCACCTGGGCCTCATCCCCGCGGCCGAGCGCGAAGAGGCGGTGCGCACCCTCGATCGTCTGGCCGACCAGATCGCCGAGCTGGTCGATCTCGAGCAGGTCCTGAAGATCGCCGGCACCGCCCCTGATCTCCAGACGCCTCCGTGGGACCCCGCCGTTGAGGTCACCGCACCCACCGGTCGCCGTCCCGTCATCGCGATGGCCGGTGGCCGCGCGTTCACCTTCCGGTACGCCGAGACCGAGGAGCTGCTGCGTGCCGCCGGATGCCGGGTCGTGACCTTCGACCCGCTCACGGACACGACCCTGCCTCCGGAGACCGCGGGGATCTATCTCGGGGGCGGCTTCCCGGAGGTCCACGCGACCGAGCTCGGCGAGAACGCTTCGCTGCGCTCGGAGCTCAGAACCGCCGTCGCGCAAGGGGTCCCGACGGTCGCCGAGTGCGCGGGGCTGCTCGACCTGTGCAAGTCCGTCGATGACCAGGAGATGGTCGGTGTGCTCCGGGCCACCGCGGCGATGACCCCGAAGCTGACGCTGTCCTACCCCTCCGCGACGGCTCCCTTCGACTCGTTGCTCACCCGTGCGGGCGAGGTCGTGACGGGTCATGAGTTCCACCGCACGCACGTCGAGCCACCTGCCGGCGACACCGCGGCCTGGACGGTGGACGGCCGCGACGTCGGGTTCGCGTCGCCGACGCTGCACGCGTCGTACTTCCATCTCCACTGGGCAGGACACCCCCAGCTCGCCCAGCGGTTCGCAGACGCCGCGCACCAGTTCTCCGGAACGGTGATCGACCCCCTGCGCCACCACGGGGACGTCGAGAAGGGTCCTGGTCTGCTCGACTTCGCCGTCAACGTGTACGCCGGGCCGAGGCCGTCCTGGCTGGAGGAGGCTCTGCGATCGAGCCTCGACGACGTCGGCACCTACCCGTCGTCCGCGCGAGCCGAAGCAGCCGTGGCACAGCACCGCGGAAGGCCGGTCGACGAGGTGCTGGCCACTGCCGGTGCCGCCGAGGTCTTCTCGCTGATCGCGCACCTGCGGCCATGGCACCGACCGCTGGTCGTGCACCCACAGTTCACCGAGCCTCACGCTGCGCTCAAGCAGGCCGGCCACACGGTGACCAGCCTGATCTGCAACCCTGCAAAGGGATTCGCCTTCGACCCCTCAGAAGTCTGCGCCGACGCGGACCTCGTCGTACTCGGCAACCCGACGAACCCCACCGGGGTCCTCCACCCGGCCGCCGACGTACTCAGGCTGCTGCGGCCCGGGCGCCTCGTCGTCGTGGACGAGGCCTTCATGGACTCGGTGCCGGGCGAGCTCGAGACGCTCGCGCAGCATCGTGAGCAAGGCCTGCTCGTGATCCGCAGCCTCACCAAGCACTGGTCGATCCCGGGGGTCCGCGCCGGCTACGCGCTCGGCGCGCCGGAGCTGATCGCCGCCCTCCGCCGCGGGCAGGTTCCGTGGTCGGTCTCCACCACCGCGGCCGCCGCGCTCGAAGCCTGCTCAACGCCGAGGGCCGGTGCCGAAAGCGCACGACGAGCCCTGGAGATCGCAGGATGGCGAGAAGTGCTCACCGACCGTCTCGACGAACTCGGTCTGCGCCACGTCCCCTCCAGCTCGTCGTTCGTCCTGGCCGAGGTCGGCGACGGGGTCCACAGCTCCCTGCGCAAAAAGGGAATCGCGGTTCGTCGCGCCGACACGTTCCCCGGCCTCGACGCATCCTGGGTGCGGATCGCCGTACGCCCACCCGACCAGACCGAGCGACTGGTGGCCGCCCTGAGGTCGCCGCAGTGACTCGTCGCAGGAGCCCCTGTCCGCCGGCCGTCCGATGCCCTAGGCTGACCGCGCGGGCACCAGGAAGCCGGTGAGATTCCGGCACAGTCGCGCTACTGTGACATCGCTTCAGCACGGGGCCTCCGGCCAGCTGGAACGGTGGAGTCAGACCCAAAGGGTCCGCACAACACCATCGAGCAGGGACGCACGAATCCCTGAGGAGGAAACAAATGTCGCAGTCGACAGCCGCACCCGCTCCCGTGATCGAGATCCCCTCGATCCCCGTCGGAGAACTCGCGCCCTGGGCCCTGTTCTTCGGCCTTCTCGGAGTCCTGGTGATCTTCTTCATCAGCGCCGACCAGGGCGCGATCTCGCTCCCGGCCGGCACCGCCATCCACGAGTGGGTCCACGACGGACGCCACTTGCTCGGCTACCCCTGCCACTGATCCCTGGCGCTCCCTCTCCCGGTGTACGCCGGGCTGCCGAACGGACCTACCCTCATGACCGCCCGCGCATTCCTGATCCGGGGGCTGCTCGTCGGCCTCCTGGCCGGCTTCGCCACCTTCGCCGTGGCCTACACCGTCGCTGAACCCCACGTCCAGGCCGCAATCAACCTCGAGGAGTCGAAGTCCGCGGCCGAGCCCAAGGCCACTGAGAAGGGCCACCACCACGAGGAGAGCGGCACCGTCGTGTCGCGCCACAACCAGCGGACCTGGGGCCTGCTCACCGGCAGCCTCTCCGTCGGCCTGGCCCTGGGCGGCATCGTCGCCCTGGTGGCAGCCGGTGTCGTCGGTCGGCTCGGGCGGCTCACCCCTCGACAGTCGACCGCAGTCGTCGCGCTGGTCGGGTTCGTCGCGGTCGCCCTGGTGCCGTTCCTGAAGTACCCCGCGACTCCACCGGCCGTCGGCAACGGCGAGACGATCGGCTCTCGCACGGCCTACTACTTCCTGTTCCTGCTGATCTCGCTGGTGATGGCCGTCTCGGCGACCGTGCTGGCCAGACAGCTGTTGGAACGCTCGGGGGCCTATGTCGCCGTGGTCGCAGGGATCGGCTTCTACCTCGTTGTGATGGTCGTCGCCGGTCAGCTGATGCCGACCGTGAACGAGCTCGGCGACTTCCCGGCCGACACGCTGTGGTATTTCCGCCGGGCCTCGCTGATGACCCTCGCGACGATGTGGGCGGTCATCGGCGTCGGCCTGGCCGGCCTGGTCGGGAAACTGGACCAGGGAGCCCAGGCGACCCGCGCACGTCGCGAGCTGGCCGCCAGCCTGTGAACACTTCTGGGGACCACCTGGCCAACACACCCACGGAGGGGGCGTTACGTCCACCGAGCCCGGAGGTGGCTGCCCTCGCGACGGAACGTCTGGCCGGGCTGGCAACACCCCCGGGTGCTCTCGGCCAGCTCGGCCACCTGGCCGTCTGGCTGGCAGCCGCGCAGGGAGAGGTCCCACCCCGCCTGTTGACGAACGTACGTCTGGTGATCTTCGCCGGGGACCACGGCGTCGCGCAGCACGGGGTCTCGGCGTACCCGCCAGCGATCACGGCAGCGATGGTGCGCACCTTCGTGGCCGGGCGAGCCGGCGTCTCGGCACTCGCCGCTGCGCACGACGTGCACGTGCGCGTGCTGGACCTGGGGGTCGACGGCGATCTCCACGACGTTCCGGACGAGGTGACGGCCCACAAGATCCGGCGGGGCAGCGGCGCCATCCACCTCGAGGACGCCCTTAGCGCTGAGGAGACGTCGCAGGCTCTGGAGGTAGGGGCGAGCATCGCCCGGGAGGAGATCGCGGCCGGGGCCCAGTTGCTGCTCAGCGGCGACATGGGCATCGGCAACACCACCCCCTCGGCAGCGCTCGTTGCGGCGGCGTTGGGGCTGCCCGCTTCGGAGGTCACCGGACGCGGGACCGGCGTCGACGACGCGGCCTTGGCGCGCAAGCAGGAGATCATCGACCAGGCACTGAACCGTGTCGGTCGCCGCACTGAGGACCCGGTGAGCACATTGACCGCCCTGGGCAGCGCCGACCTCGCCGCGGCCACCGGCTACCTGATTGCTGCAGCGCACGCGGGTGTCCCGGTGCTCCTGGACGGCCTGATCTCGGTGGCCTGCGCCCTCACGGCCGACCGGATCGCGCCGGGCTCGGCCGCGTGGTTCGCGGCCGGGCACCGCTCCACCGAGCCGGCCCAGTCTCTCGCCCTTTCCAAGATGGGTCTCGAGCCGGTGCTCGACCTGGGGATGCGCCTGGGTGAGGGGAGTGGCGCCGTGGCCGCCGTACCCGTCCTGCGAAGCGCCGTCGCCGTCCTCCGTGACGTGGCTCTGCTCGCCGATCTCCTGTAAGGATGCGTGACGCCTGGCGGCTGGCGGTGGGAACGCTCACCGCGGTCCCCGTTGCCGCGCCCACCCGGGTCGACGGACGTACGGCGGGCCGGGCGATGCTCCTCGCGCCGCTCGCGGTGGTGCCGCTCGGACTCCTGGTCGGCATCGTCTGCTGGCTGGGTTCACGGGCCGGGACTCCCCCGCTGGTGGTGGCGTTCCTCGCGATCGGAGTCCTTGCCGCCGGGAGCCGGGCGCTGCACTGGGATGGGCTCTCCGACACTGCCGACGGCCTGACCGCCTCCTATGACGCAGAGCGGTCGTTGGCCGTGATGAGGTCCGGAACGGCCGGGCCCGCGGGTGTGGTCGCGGTGGTGGTGGTACTCGGGGTCCAGGTGGTGGCGCTCGCCTCCCTGGTCGCAGGGGTACGCGGTGCGGTGCTCGCCGGCTTCCTGGTCTGCGGCTCCCGGGTCGCCCTGACGATCAGCTGCCTCTCGGGCGTCCCCGCGGCGCGACGCGACGGCCTCGGTCAGCCGCATGCCGGGACCGTGCCCCTGCCGTTTGCCGCCCTCAGCTGGGTGCTGCTCACGGTGGTCACCGCCAGCCTGGTGGCGTGGGTGGGGGGTGACTGGTGGCGGGGCGTGCTGGCGGTCGTGGTGGCCGGCCTCGTGGTCGGC